>NZ_JBEZDN010000035.1:0-61728 GCF_040648315.1 Pseudonocardia sp. NPDC049154 | reverse complement strand
GGGTTGCGTCCGTTCCGCGAGTCGGGACGTCCGGCACCGCGAGTCGGGAGCTGCCGGCAAGCAACGCGCGGAGGACCTCGTCGCCGACGGCACGGACGTCGGCGGCGCGGGCGCGGAGGTACTCGCCCGGCAGCGCGGCGAGGGTGCGCTCCGCTGCGTCGACGGCGGAGGCCCAGGCCGCGGGGGCCGCCGTTCCGGCGGCGATCCCGTCGCGCGCGGCGTCGACCAGCGCGGGGTCGTCGAGCATCGTCAGGTGGGCGTCGAAGATCGCGGCCTCCGACGCGGGTGTGACGTCGCGGACGGTGGTGATCGTGCGGCGCGCCTGCTCCAGCGCCCGGTCCAGGCGCTCCCGCTCGAGGGCGGGATCCTCCGCCTTCTCGTCGGGAACCCGCAGGTCCACCGCGCGGTGCAGGCGCGCCGGGCCGATCGCGATGCCGGGCGAGGCGGGCAGCGGACCTCCCCCCGCCGCCGCTCCGGCCGACGGCGTGGTGGAGGCGGTCGACGGCACCGTCGGTACTCCGAGGGCTGCCACTCCCCCGGCCGCGGCGGTGGTGGGCGCGGTGGTGGGCGCGGTGGTGGGCGCGGTGGTGGGCGCGGCGGTCGGCGGTGCCTCGCCGAACCCGGTGGCGGCGAGCGTGAGGAGGGCGTCGACGGCCTCGCGCGCCTCCGGACCCCGGGCGCGCACCTCGATCTCGGCCCCCGCACCCGCGCCGAGCGAGGCCACGCCGGTGAGGCTCGCGGCGGGGACCGGGCCGCGGCCGGTGCGGGGATCGCGCAGCTCCACCTGGGCGTCCAGCCCGCGCAGGGCCTGGACCAGCAGCGCCGCGGGGCGGGCGTGCAGGCCGTGCGGCGGCGTCACCACGAACGTCCCGGTCGCCTCCGCTCCCCCCTCGACGGCGGCGGGCTCGACGGTCGCGTCCGGCGCGGGTTCGACCGGTCCCAGCTGCGCGGCCTTCGCGTCCGCTCCCGAGGCCGCCTCCGCCGCGACGCCGGCCCGGTCCGCTCCGCCCGCGGCCGCGACGGCCGCCGCCACCAGCCCCTCGACCAGCGGGGCCGGGCAGAGCAGCACCCGGTCGCGGGCGGACGGGTCGTCGAGCAGCTCCAGGGCGAGCTCCGCGGACAGCACGGCGCTGCCGAGGTCCATCAGCACCACGACCCCGGCGCCGGTGTCGGCCGCCGTGATCGCCTCGGCGACCGCGGTGGCGTCCGTGCCGAAGGTGGTGGCGTCGAGCCCGGCCGCCACCTCGATCCGGACGGCCTCCCCCGCCGGCCCGTGCAGCATCTCGCGCGCCAGCGCCACGGCCGCCTCGCCGAGGGCACGGCTGTGCGACACGGCGACCAGGCCGACCGCCGGTCCGGTCACGCGCTCACCCCAGGGTCGCGGCCGCGGCGGCGACGAGCAGGGCCACCGACGTCGCCCCGGGGTCCTGGTGCCCCACGCTGCGCTCGCCGAGGTAGCTGGCCCGGCCCTTGCGGGCGAGCATCGGGATGGTGGCGTCGCGCCCCGCGTCGGCGGCCGCCGAGGCGGCCCGCAGCGCGTCGCCGAGGGAGGCGCCGCCGGCGAGGGACTCGTCGAGGGCGTCGAGGGCGGGGGCCAGGGCGTCGTACATCGTCTTGTCCCCGGCCTCGGGGCGCCCGCGCGCCACGACCCCCTCCAGCCCGGCCCGGAACGCCTTGGCGAAGCCCGCCGGGTCGAGCTCGGTGACCTCGCCCGCCGCCGTCCCGAAGCGTAGGAAGAGCGTCCCGTAGAGCGGGCCGCTCGCGCCGCCGACCTTGCTGACCAGCGTCATCCCGACCTTCTTGAACACCCCGCCCGCGGTCGTCTGCGGGTCCGCGTCGAGGGCCTCGACCGCCGCACCCATTCCGCGGGCCATGTTGGCGCCGTGGTCGGCGTCGCCGATGGCCGAGTCGAGCGCGGTCAGCTCGTCGCGGTGGTCGGTCACCTGACGGGCGAACTCGCGGACCCAGGCCAGCAGCTCCTGCTGCGTGGTCATGCGCCCCACCGCAGTCCGGGGGTGTCGACCGGGGCGTCCCAGAGCCCGAGCAGGTCGTCGTCCGCGCGCACCAGCGTGACCGAGCAGCCGGCCATGTCCAGGCTGGTGATGTACGACCCGACCAGCGACCGCGCGATCCGGACCCCGGCCTTCTCGAGCAGGCCCGCGACCTCGCCGTACATGAGGTACAGCTCCAGCAGCGGGCTCGCGCCCATGCCGTTGACGAAGCAGATCACGGGCTCGGCGGTGAAGTCCGCGTCGGCCAGGATCGGCTCGACCAGCATCTCCGCGATGTCCTTCGCGGGCGCGATGGGCACCCGGCGGCGGCCCGGCTCGCCGTGGATGCCGATGCCGATCTCCATCTCGTCGTCCGGCAGGTCGAAGGTCGGGCGGCCCGCGGCGGGCACGGTGCACGAGGTCAGAGCCATGCCCATGCTGCGGCCGCGCTCGTTGACCTTGCGCGCCACCCCGGCGACCTCGGCGAGGCTGCGGCCCTGCTCGGCCGCGGCACCGACGATCTTCTCCAGCAGCACGGTGGTGCCGACGCCACGGCGCCCGGCGGTGTAGAGGCTGTCCTGGACGGCCACGTCGTCGTCGACGACCACGGCCTGGACCTCGACGCCCGTCTTCGCGCTGGTCAGCTCGGCCGCCATGTCGAAGTTCATGACGTCGCCCGTGTAGTTCTTCACGATGTGCAGCACGCCGGCACCGCCGTCGACGCCCTCCGTCGCGGCGACCATCTGGTCCGGCACGGGCGAGGTGAAGACCTCGCCGGCGCACGCGGCGTCGAGCATCCCGCGGCCGACGAACCCGCCGTGCATCGGCTCGTGGCCCGAGCCGCCGCCCGAGACCAGGCCGACCTTCCCCCGGACGGGGGCGTCGCCGCGGAAGACGACCCGGTTCTCGAGGTCGACACGCAGGCCCGGATGCGCCGCGGCCATGCCGCGCAGCGCCTCGACGACGACGTCGGCCGGGTCGTTGATCAGCTTCTTCATGGGGTCCTCCGTCGCACCCGAAGCCCGTTCGGCTATGCCGAAGACCTGTCGGACGCTACTGTGACCTGGCCCACGACACAAGGAGCGAACGGTGATCCAGTCCGTGGACCGGGCCCTGCGGGTGCTGGCGGTGCTGCAGGGCGCCCGGCGGCGGAGCCTCGGCGAGATCGCGTCGGGATGCGGGCTCGCACCGTCGACGGTGCACGGGCTCGTCCGGACGCTGCTCGCGCACGGCATGGTGGTGCAGGAGCGCGACTCGGGCCTCTACCGGCTCGGCCCCGCGACGCTCCGGCTGGGCAACGTCTACCTCGACAACCTCGAGCTCCGCGCCCGCGCCCAGCCGTGGGCGGAGGACCTCGCGCGCCGCACGGGGTGCGCGGTGCGGGTGGCGGTGGCCCTGCAGCGCGACGCGATCGTGGTCGGCCACGAGCCCCGGCCGGACGGCAGCCGGCAGATGACCGAGGTCGGCATCGTGGTGCCGGCGCACGCGTGCGCGGTCGGCAAGGCGCTGCTGGCCTACGGCGCCTGCGAGCCCGCGGACCGGCCGCACCGGATGACGGGCGAGACCGTGACCGAGCCGCGGGAGCTCGAGGCCCAGCTGGCCGCGGTGCGCCGCACCGGCCTCGCCACCGAGGTGGAGGAGGCGGTGCTGGGCGAGTGCGGGCTCGCCGCCCCGGTCGCCGCGGCCGACGGCGTGATCGCGGGCGCCATCGGGCTCGTGGTGCCGGCCGGGGAGTGGCCGCTGCCGCCCGGCGCTCCCGACGCCCTGCGCCGCGCGGCCCGCGCGGTCTCCCGCGAGCTCGGCGCCGCCTCCTGGCCGCCCGTCGCCGAGGGGCGGGACGAGGCGGCCTCCTGATCACCGCCCGCGACCGTGAGCCGACACTTCCGGCGGTCCAGCGGCGATCATGATCGCGGTTTCGGACCCTTCGCGGCCGGGAGCGGCGGGGACCGGTCCCCACCGACGATCACGGCCTGAAGGTGAGCCGGCGCGACGACGCGGTCAGCGGCGGCGGGAGCGGCGGTCCTGGGGCGGCCCGGTGCGGGGGGCGGCGCTGCGCAGCTGCCCCCGGCCCTGGTCGGCGTCGAAGCGGGCGTAGGCGTCGACGATGTCGCTGACCAGCCGGTGCCGCACGACGTCGCTGCTGGTCAGCTCGGGGAAGGCCACGTCGTCCACTCCGAACAGGATGTCTTGGACGACCTGCAGCCCCGACCGGGTGCTCCCCGGTAGGTCGATCTGCGTGACGTCGCCCGTGACCACGATCTTCGAGCCGAAGCCGAGCCGGGTCAGGAACATCTTCATCTGCTCGGGCGTGGTGTTCTGCGCCTCGTCGAGGATGATGAACGCGTCGTTCAGCGTGCGGCCGCGCATGTACGCCAGCGGCGCGATCTCGATCGTCCCGGCGGCGATGAGCTTCGGGATCGACTCGGGGTCGACCATGTCGTGCAGCGCGTCGTACAGCGGGCGCAGGTACGGGTCGATCTTCTCGTAGAGCGTGCCGGGCAGGTAGCCGAGCCGCTCCCCCGCCTCGACGGCCGGGCGGGTGAGGATGATCCGGTTGACCTGCTTGGCCTGCAACGCCTGCACGGCCTTGGCCATCGCCAGGTACGTCTTGCCCGTACCGGCGGGGCCGATGCCGAAGACGATGGTGTGCGCGTCGATCGCGTCGACGTAGCGCTTCTGGTTCAGCGTCTTCGGCCGGATGGTCTTGCCCCGGCGGGACACGATGTCGAGGCTCAGGACCTCCGCGGGCGACTCGCCGCGCACGGCGGCGACCGCGGGGTCGGCCTCGCCGAGCATCTCGACGGTCCGCCGCACGGTGTCCGACCCGACCTGCTGCCCCCGCTCGGCGAGGGTGATGAGCTCGGTGAACACACGCTCGGCGAACGCCACGTCGGCGGGCTCGCCCGAGAGGGTCAGCTCGTTGCCCCGGACGTGCACGTCCGCGGCCAGCAGCTCCTCGGCGGTGCGCAACGACTCGTCTCTCGAGCCGAGCAGCGCGAGCAGCGCGGTGTCCGGGACTGCGATGCGGGACTGGACGGGGTCCGGCTGCGTCACGTGGTCTGGTCGCCTGCTTCCTGCTGCTCTGCTCCGCGGCCCGGGCGGGCCTGTGACTCTTCGATGTTACCGCCGGGCACCGACGGCCCGCCCCGCCATTCGGCCCGTCGGCCCGGGGGTCGCGGAGCAGCACCGGCTAGTGCCCGCGGAACGCCTCCTGCAGCCACCAGGACCCGCCGTCGGAGGCGATCTTCGCGTCGACCAGCAGCGCCCGGCTCCGCGGCCCGGCCAGCCAGTCCTCGACGCCCTTGAGGTCCTCCGGGGTCCGGACCGTCACCGCGTCGAGCCCGTACCCCCGCCCGATCGCCGCGATGTCCGTCCCCGGGAACCGGACCGTGGCGTGGTCGGCCCCGGTGAAGTGGTGCACCTCGGCGCCGTAGGCCCGGTCGTCGTAGACCACGATCACCATCGGGATCCCGAGCCGGGCGACGGTGTCGAGCTCGGCCGCGCCCATGAGCGCCCCGCCGTCGCCGAGCGCGGCGACGGCGAGCCGGTCCGGACGGGCCAGCGCCGCGCCGACCGCCGTGGCCAGGCCGAGCCCGACCGACTGGAAGCTCTGCGTGAAGCAGAACCCGAACTCGTCCGGAACCTGCAGGTAGGCGGCCGGGTAGCCCATGAAGTTGCCGGAGTCGACGGCGACCACGCGCTCGGCCGGGAGCAGGTCGTCGAGCGCGACGGTGAGGGTGCGCGGGTCGATGCCCTCGGGCCCGGTGAGGTCGGTGTACGGGAGGTCCCGCAGGCGCCCGCGGTCGGCGATCGCGGCCCGGACCTCCGGCGTGCGGTAGCCCGCGCGGCGCGCGACGGCACCGAGCAGGTCCGCGGCCGTGGCGGCCACGTCGCCCACCACCCCGAGGTCGACGGGCCGGTGGGCGCCGAGCGCGTCGACGTCCAGGTCGACCTGGGCCACCCGCGCCCCCTCGCCGACCAGCCGCCCGTGCCGGGTGGTCCACATCGTCAGCGCGCACCCCCACGCGACGACGAGGTCGGCGCCGGTGATCAGCTCGGCGGTCAGCGGCGAGGCGAACCCGCCGGAGATCCCGAGCGACCAGGGGTCGTCGTGGAACAGTCCCGAGGCGACGGCCGACGTCGCGAGCAGGGCGCCGGACTCCTCGGCCAGCGCGCGCAGCTCCTCCCGGGCCCCGCGGGCGCCGCGGCCCGCGACGAAGACCGGCCGCTCCGCGCCGTCGAGCAGGGCGGCCAGGGCCGCGATCCCCTCGGCCGACGCCCGCGGCGGGGCGACGGGCGGGAGCGGGGGCAGCGGGGCGGGCTCGGCCGGGGCGGCCTGGACGTCGAGGGGCAGGTTGAGCACCACCGTGCGGCGCTGCTCGACCGCGGTCCGGTACGCGCGCACGGTGTCGGCGAGCGCGGTCTCCGGCGAGTGCACCCGCTCGGCGACCGCCCCGACCGCCGTGACCAGCGCGTCCTGGTCGATCCGGAAGTTGGAGCGCACGGCGGAGCCGGCGGTGTCGGCCGCGAGGACGATCAGCGGGGTCCGGCTCTTCGCGGCCTCCGTGACGCCGGTCAGGCCGTTGGTCAGGCCGCAGCCCTGGTGGACGCTCAGCACCGCCGGCTGTCCCGACGTGCGGGCGAACGCGTCGGCCATGGTCGCCGCGCCGCCCTCGTGCCGGGTCGCGGTGAACGGGACCCCGGCCTCCCGCAGCGCGTTCGTGACGTGGAAGTTCCCGCTCCCGACCACCCCGAACGCGTGCCCGACGCCCAGCTCGGCGAGTGTGCGCCCGAGGAGCTCGGAGACGATCACCTCTCCACCAGGGCCAGCACCCGCGCCGGCGAGCCCGAGCCGCCGACGATCGGCAGCGGCGAGGTCAGCAGCACGGCTCCGGTCGGCGGGAGCGTCGCGAGGTTCTGCAGCTGGGTGAGCCCGTACCTGCCGGCGCCGAGCAGGAACGAGTGGCACGGGAAGGGCGGGTCGAACGAGTGCGCGGCACCGGCGTCCGTCCCGACGGTCTCGGTGCCGAACCCGATGATCGGCGCCTCCTCCGCGAGCCAGGTCGCGCACTCGACCGAGACGCCGGGGGTGTGCGGGCCCTTCTCGTCCGCGTTGAGGAAGGCCTCGGCGTCGGCGGAGCGGGCGTCCCAGCCGGTGCGGTAGAGCAGCCAGCCGCCCTCGGGCAGCGGGCCGTGCTCGGCCTCCCAGGTCTTGACGTGGTCGACCTCGAGCAGGAAGTCCGGGTCGGCGGCGGACTCGGCCGAGAAGTCCAGCACGGCGGCCGGGGCGAGCAGCCGCGCCGCGGGCACCTGGGAGACGTCCTCGCCGTCCCGCCCGGTCACCCAGTGCACCGGGGCGTCGAAGTGGGTGCCGCTGTGCTCGCCGGTGTGGATGTCGTTCCAGTACCAGGCCGGGCCGCGCTCGTCGTAGCGGCTGATCTCCGACAGCGAGAACGGGATCGTGTTCGCGAACGGCGGCGGCAGCTGCAGGATCGGTGTGCCGGAGTGCAACGGGGCGGTGAGGTCGACGACCTCGACGCGCCGGGAGGACAAGGCGGAGAGCAGCTCCTGCAGGACACCCATGGGCCGGAACCTACGGCCTCCCCGAGGCGCGCCGCGACGACCGGGGGGAGGATCGTCGCGGCGCGGCCGCCGAGCCGGCGGCTCCCGCGGCGCCGTGAACGGGCTGCGGGACCGGGTGCTCACCAGGGGGGTGGGTGAGCCGCCACGAGACTAGACCAGTTCGTTGCGGGGTCACGCAGTCGGTGCGGTGTGCGCCACGTGGTCCCGGTCACGCCAGCGTTCGGTCAGCACGCCGATCGCCCCCAGCGCGACCGCCGCGGCGGTCGAGGCGCGCAGCACCTCCGGGCCCAGCCGGACCGGCCGGGCACCGGCGGCGGTGAGGGCGGCGAGCTCCTCGTCCGACACCCCGCCCTCCGGCCCGACGACGAGCAGCACCTCGCCGTCCGCGGGCAGGTCGGCGCCGGAGAGCACGGCCTCGGCGCCCTCGTGCAGCACGAGGGCCGGGCCGCCGCGCGCGACCAGGTCGGCGGTGGTGACGGGCTCGCCCACCTCGGGGATCCACGGCCGGCGGGCCTGCTTGGCGGCCTCGCGGACCGTCGAGCGCCAGCGGGCCAGCGCCTTCTCGCCACGCGGCCCCTGCTCCCAGCGGGCCACGCACCGCGCCGCCCGCCACGGAAGGATCGCGTCGACCCCCGCCTCGGTGGCCAGCTCGACGGCCAGCTCGCCGCGGTCGCCCTTCACCAGCGCCTGCGCGAGCACGACCCGCGGCGCGGGCGCGGGGTGGTGCACCACCTCGTCGAGCCCGAACTCGACCGAGTCCTTGGCGACGGCGACCGCGTGCGCCCGCGCGACGGCACCGTGGCCGTCGCCGAGCTGCACGGCCTCGCCGAGCCGGATCCGCTTGACCGCGGCGGCGTGCCGGCCCTCCGGCCCGTCGAGCACGACGGTCCCGGCCGCCGGCAGCTCCCCGACCAGGAACAGCGGGGCGGTGCTCACGCCGGCTACCGGAAGGAGTCGCGCAGCCGGGCGAACAGCCCGTGCCCGTTTCGGGCACCGACGGCCAGGTCCGGCTGCTCCTCGCCGCGCAGCTTCGCGAGCTGGCGCAGCAGCTCGGTCTGCTCCTTGTCGAGCTTGGTGGGGACGGTGACGTCGATGTGCACGACCAGGTCGCCGTGGCCGTCGACCCGGCCGGTGGAGCGCAGCCGCGGCATGCCCTTCCCGCGCAGCGTGCGGAGCGTGCCGCCCTGCGTGCCCGGCTCGACGTGCAGGTCCTCGGTGGAGCCGTCGAGCATCGGCAGCGGGAGCGTGGCCCCGAGCGCGGCCGCGGTCATCGGCAGCGGCAACCGGACGTGCAGGTCGGCGCCGTCGCGCTGGAAGACCTCGTGCGGGATCTCCTCGACCTCGACGTACAGGTCGCCGGCCGGGCCACCGCCCGCGCCGACCTCGCCCTGGCCCGCCAGCCGCACGCGCATCCCGTCGGCCACGCCGGCCGGGATCCGGACGCCGACGCTGCGCCGCGAGCGCACCCGACCGTCGCCCGCGCACTGCCGGCACGGCTCCGGGATGACCTCGCCGAGGCCCCGGCACGTGGGGCAGGGGCGGGAGGTGACGACCTGGCCGAGGAAGGAGCGCTGGACGCTCTGCACCTCGCCGCGGCCGCCGCAGGTGTCGCAGGTGTGCGGGCGGGTGCCCGGTGCGCAGCCGTCGCCGCCGCACTCCGAGCAGAGCACCGCGGTATCGACCGTCAGCTCGCGCTGCACGCCCGTGGCGCACTCCTCCAGCGTGAGCTGCATGCGGATGAGCGCGTCCGCCCCGGGCTGCACGCGGCTGCGCGGCCCCCGCGAACGACCGCCCGCGGCGCCGCCGAAGAACGCGTCCATGATGTCGCCGAAGCCGAAGGCGCTGAACGGGTCTCCCCCGCCCGCGCCGGCCCCGCCGCGGCCGTTGTCCAGCGGGTCGCCGCCCAGGTCGACGATCCGCCGCTTCTCCGGGTCCGTGAGGACCTCGTAGGCCGTGCTGACCTCGCGGAAGCGCTCCTGCGCCCCCGGTTCCGGGTTGACGTCCGGGTGCAGCTCCCGGGCCAGTTTGCGGTAGGCCCGCTTCAGTTCGGCGGCATCCGCGCCGGGCTCCACGCCCAGGATGCCGTAGTAGTCCCGTGCCACCCTCGAAGTCCCCATGATCCTTCTGTGCTCGACAGCTCAGCTCAGCTCGGTGAGAGTCCCGCGACTCCTAGCGCCCCGCCAGGATCTCACCCACGTACCGGGCGACGGCGTGCACCGCCGCCATCGTGCCCGGGTAGTCCATCCGGGTCGGTCCGACGACGCCCATTCCGCCCACGACGGTGCCCGGCCCGTAGCCGATCGACACGACCGAGGCCGTGTGCAGGTCGGCCGACTCGTTCTCCTCGCCGATGCGCACCGTGACCAGGCCCGGGTCCTGCGCCGCGGCCAGCAGCTTCAGCACCACGACCTGCTCCTCGAGCGCCTCGAGGACCTGTCGCAGCGACCCCGGGAAGTCCGCGGAGTTGCGCGTGAGGTTCGCCGTGCCGCCCAGGACCAGGCGCTCCTCGGGGTGCTCCACCAGCGTCTCGATCAGCACCGTGGACACCGTGAGCACGACGTCGCGCAGCTCGTTCGGCGCCGAGTGCGGCAGCTCGGCGACCCGTGCCGACGCGTCGGCCAGCCGCCGGCCGGCCAGCGCCTGGTTGAGCAGGGCGCGCAGCCGGGAGGCGTTCTCCTCGGTGACGACCTGGCCCAGGTCGACCATGCGCTGGTCCACCCGGCCCGAGTCGGTGATCAGCACCAGCATCAGCCGCGCGGGCGTGAGCTGGACGACCTCGAGGTGCCGCACCGTGGAGCGGGTCAGCGTCGGGTACTGGACGACGGCGACCTGCCGGGTCAGCTGCGCGAGCAGCCGGACGCTGCGGCGGAGCACGTCGTCCAGGTCGAGCGCGCCCTCGAGGAAGGTCTGGACGGCCTTGCGCTCGGCGGCCGACAGCGGCTTGACCTGCGCCAGCCGGTCGACGAACAGCCGGTAGCCCTTGTCCGTCGGGATCCGGCCCGCGCTGGTGTGCGGCTGGGCGATCAGCCCGTCCTCCTCCAGCGCGGCCATGTCGTTGCGGACCGTGGCGCTGGAGACCCCGAGGTTGTGGCGCTCCACGATCGCCTTGGAACCGACGGGTTCCTGGGTCGACACGTAGTCCGCCACGATCGCCTGGAGGACCGCGAAGCGGCGTTCGTCGGCGTTCACCGCACACACCTCCCTGCTGACCCGCACACGTCACCGGACGTTCGTCCAGTCTATGCGGAAGCGACCCCCCGCCGCCCGGACGCGAGGTGTGACCCGGCTCAGGATTCTGCGTCTCCCCTGCTCAACCCTTCCCGTGAGCGCCGACTGCCCCTAGAACGGCAGTCGGCACTCACGACCGGCGCCGACCAGGGGGTTCGCCGTGCTGCTCCGCCGCCCGACGCTCGACGGCATCGCCGCCGGCGAGATCACCTGCGTGTTCCGCCGCTGGGAGCGGCCGCGGGTCAGGCCGGGGACGCGCCTGCGGACCGTGGTCGGCGTGCTCGCGGTCACGGCCGTCGACGAGGTCGCGCCGGACGCGCTGACCGCCGACGACGCCGCAGCCGCCGGCCAGACCCTCGACGACCTGCGGGCGATGCTCGCCCGCGGCTCCGGTACGGTCTGGCAGGTCGCGCTGCACCTCGACGGGCCGGACCCGAGGATCGCGCTGCGGTCGGCGGACGTGACGCCGGCGGACCGCGCCGAGCTCGACGCCCGGCTGGCCCGCTTCGACCGGGACCGTCCGTGGACCGCCGAGACCCTGGCCCTAATCGCGGAGAACCCCGGCGTCCGGGCCCCCGACCTGGCCGCGCGCGTCGGGCGGGAGACGGCGCCGTTCAAGCGGGACGTCCGCAAGCTCAAGGAGCTGGGGCTCACCGAGAGCCTGGAGGTGGGGTACCGGCTCAGTCCCCGCGGCCGGAGCTACCTGGGTCGCTGACGAGATCGCCGACGTACGCGGGTTTCACCCGGGGCTGGCAGTCTGGACGGGGATGACTGCTGCCCGGGTGACGCGACGCTGGGTGCTGGTCGCCGCCGGCACCGCGGCGGTCGTCGGCGCGGCCGCGGTCACGCTGCCGGCCGGCGGTTCGGACGAGCCCGCCGAGGCCCTGCGCGGCCGGGTGCTGGCCGGGACCCCGCCGCACGTCGGGTACGCCGAGAGCACCGGACGGCTCGGGCTGCCCGAGATCCCGGCGCTGGAACGGGTCACGGCGCTGTTCACCGGCGTCACGCAGCTGCGGGCGTATGTGGCGGGCCCAGATCTCTGGCGGGTCGACGAGCTGACCCCGGCCGGCGAGCGGGACACCTACCGCCGGGACGGTCGGGAGTTCCTCTGGGACTTCGGCGCGAACCAGCTCACCACGGTCACCGGCGAGACCCCGGTCCGGCTCCCCCGCGCCGCCGACCTCGTCCCGTCCGAGCTGGCCCGCCGGCTCGTCGGGCTCACCCGGGCCGACCCCGTCACCTCGCTGGAGCCGCGCCGGGTCGCGGGATGGTCCGCGGCCGGGTTCCGGATCACGCCCGCCGACCCGGACACCACCGTCGGGCGGATCGACGTCTGGTGCGACCCCGCGTCGGGCCTCCCGCTGCGCGTCGAGGTGGCCGCGCGGTCGGACGACCGTCCCCTGCTGTTCACCGAGTTCCTGGAGGTCGCGCTGACCACCCCCGACGACCGCACCCTCACCCCGGCCGTGCCGCCCGGCGCCGGGTCGGTCACCGCCGAGGCCGCCGACCTCGCCGGGGCCCTCCGCCAGCTCGACGCCGCCGAGCCGCCCGCGCGCCTGGCCGGCCGCGAGCGGGTCCCGCTCGGGTCGGGGCTGCCCGGCGTCGGGGTCTACGGCGCGGGCGTCGCCGGGTTCGTGCTGGTCCCGGCCTCGCGCGGGATCGCCGACCGGGTGATCGACGGCGCCGCGTCGGCCGGCGGGGTCACCGTCGAGGTCCCGGTCGGGCGGGCGGCGCGGCTGAGCACGCCGCTGCTATCGGTCGTCGCGCGCGGCGGGATCCGGCGCGGCGGGGTGCTGCTCGCCGGGACCGTCGCGCCCCAGGTGCTGGAGCAGGCCGTGCGCGAGCTGCCGGGGCGACGCGCGTGATCGTCGCGACGAGCGGGCTCACCAAGCGGTTCGGCCGGGTCACCGCGGTCGACGGGGTGTCCCTGCAGGTCCCGGCCGGCGTCCGGTTCGGGCTGCTGGGCCCCAACGGCTCCGGCAAGACCACGCTGGTCCGGATGCTGCTCGGGCTGGTCCACGCGACGTCGGGCTCGATCGAGGTGCTGGGCGAGCCGATGCCGCGCCGGGCCCGTGCCGTGCTGCCGCGGGTCGGCGCGCTCGTGGAGGGCCCGGCCGCGTGGGACCACCTGTCCGGGCGGGCCAACCTCCGGCTGCTCGACGCCGCGGGGCCGGGCCGGGCGCGCCACCGCCGGCGCCGGGTCGACGCGGTACTGGAGCAGGTCGGGCTGGGCGGCGTCGACCGGCGCCCGGTCAAGGCCTACTCGCTCGGCATGCGCCAGCGCCTGGGCATCGCCGCCGCCCTGCTCCGCGAACCCGAGCTGCTGCTGCTCGACGAACCGACCAACGGCCTCGACCCGCGCGGCATCCAGGAGATGCGCGCGCTCCTGACCTCGCTGAACGAGGCCGGGACCACGGTCGTGCTCTCCTCGCACCTGCTGACCGAGGTCGAGGCGCTGTGCACGCACGTCGGCGTGATGGACAGGGGCCGGCTGGCGCTCTCGTCCGAGCTGGCCGCCCTGCGCACGAGAACCGGCCGGGTGACCGTCCGCACCCCCGAGCCCGACGCCGTCGTCGGGCTGCTCGACGGACAGGTCGTCGACCGGCGCGGGGACACGCTCACGGTGCGCGGGGTGGAGCCGGCCGCGCTCAACGCCCGGCTGGTCTCCGGCGGGGTGCGGGTGACCGGGTTGGCCGAGGAGCGGCGGACGCTGGAGCAGGTGGTGCTGGAGCTGACCGGGACGGGGAACGACCGGGTGGACCGGGTGCGGTCGGGGGGACCGCGGTGATCGGGGTCGAGCTGCGGCTGATGCTCCGCCGGCGCCGCGTGTGGCTGTGCTGGGTGCTGCTGTGCGCGCTGCCGACACTCGTCGCGATCCTGCTCGCAACCACCCGGCTCGCCCCGCCCCCCGGCCGCGGCGGCGCGTTCCTGTCGGCCGTGGTGAGCAACGGCCAGATCTTCCCGGCGGCGGCGCTCGCCCTCGTCATCCCGATCTTCCTGCCGATCACGGTGGCGATCGTCGCCGGCGACACCGTGGCGGGCGAGGCGTCGGCCGGAACGCTGCGGTACCTGCTCGTGCGGCCGGTCGGCCGGGTGCGGCTGCTGCTGGCGAAGCTGATCTCCGTGGCCGCGTTCGTGCTGCTCGCGGTGCTGTTCGTGACCCTGGTGTCGTACGTCGTCGGGGTCGCGGCCTTCGGCTTCGGGCCCGACGCCTCGGTCGGCGGCGCGGGCGCGATCCCGTCGCTCTCGGGGGTGGAGCTGACCCCGCTCGACGTGGTGGGCCGGACCGCCGCGACCGTCGGCTACCTGGCCTTGTGCATGCTCGCGCTCGGGGCGGTCGGGCTGTTCTTCTCGACGCTCACGGACTCGCCGCTCGCCGCCACCCTGGGCGTCCTGGCCTTCGTCGTGGCGAGCGCGGCGCTGCAGCCGCTCGACGCCGCCGCGGCGATCGAGCCCTACCTGCCGACCTCGCACTGGCTGGCGTGGATCGACCTCTACCGCGACCCGATCCTCTGGACCAACCTGCGGGAGGGGGTGCTGGTCCAGCTCGGGTACGTCGTCATCGCCTTCGGTGCGGCCTGGGCGAACTTCAGCACCAAGGACGTGACGACCTGAGGGCCCCGCGTCAGTGTCGGAACCGCAGCGGGAGCGGCGGCGGGGCGGAGTCCGTCGCCTGCTCCCGGAAAGCGGCGGCAGCGGCCGGCGAGCTGGTGATCCGCCAGTCCGCCTCCTTGTCCTCGGAGAACCAGACGAGGCCGCTGATGCGCTCCTGCGCGGCCAGGGTGAACAGCTCCCGGATCCACGCGGCCTTGTCGCCGCCCTGCTCGGCGCTGGCCGTCTCGGTGATCAGAGCCGGCTTGTCCGACAGGACCCGCAGGTCGGCGAGGCTCGCGCCGAACACCTCCGCGGGCGAGCGCCACCCACCCCAGGGCAGGGCGTCTCCGCCGTTGTAACCGTCCACCCCGATCCAGTCGACCACGTCGTCGCCCGGGTAGAGCGGCGCGTACTCCGGCGAGCCCGGGGCGTGGACGTTGACGCACCACACCCAGATCACGTCGGCGCCCTGGTCCCGGAACACCGCGTGCACGTGCCGCCACGCGGCCACCAGGTCGGCGGCCGTGTTCCCGCCGACGCCGACGCTCCACGGATAGAGCGGCGCGTCGGCCTCGTGCGCGAACCGCAGCGCGAGCGTCCCGCCCCACTGCCTGATCTGCCGCGCGAAGGCGGCGAGGTACCCGTCGTGGTCCCCGGCAGCGATACGGGCGGGCGCGTACTCCGGCTGGACCGGACCGCCGCCCGGCGCCCACGGCTCCCAGGTCAGGACCGGCAGTGCCCCGTCGGCCACCGCGGCATCGGCGCGGGCCGCGTCGAAGGCGGGTGCTCCGGCCCAGCTCGAGTACCACTCCTCGAGAGCGGGCCGCACGCCCGCGGCCCGGGTGAACTCACCGACCGCGGACCGGTCACCGGCGGCGACCCCGACGGCGAGCGGTGCCGGCTCGGGGGCGGCCGCCGCGAGCAGGAACATCCCGAGGACGCCGGCACCCACCGTGACCAGACCTCCACGGATGAACCGCACGGCGTGACGTCCACGCGCGCCGACCTGCCGATCACCGGTCGTCTCCTTATCCTTCCCGGTCATGAACGTCCCCCGGCTCCCCCGGCACGACTCGAGGATGCGCCGATGAGCGCAGCCCGGTCACCCGAGCGGCACCGGCACCGTAGGCCGAAGGCGGCCAACCGTGCCGTCATTCGGGCCTTGGTCGTCCTCACCCTGGCGTTGGGGGTGAACTACGTCGTCTGGCGCTGGCTCGAGTCGGTCAACTGGTCGTTCTGGTGGATCGCGGTCCCCCTGGTGATCGCCGAGACCTACAGCCTGGTCGACGCGTTCCTGTTCGGCATCACGATGTGGCGGGTGAAGGAGCGGGGCGAGCCGCCGTCGCCCTCCCCGGACGCCACGGTGGACGTGTTCATCACCACCTACAACGAGCCGATCGACATGGTGATGACCACGGCGCGGGCCGCACGCGGCATCCGCTTCCCCCACCGCACGTGGGTGCTCGACGACGGCGCCCGGCCCGAGATGCGCGCCGCGGCCGAGGAGGCGGGCGTCGGGTACCTCACCCGGGACCCCAGCTGGGAGAACATGCCCCGGCACGCCAAGGCCGGGAACCTGAACAACGCCCTCATGCAGACCGACGGCGAGTTCCTGATGATCCTCGACGCGGACCAGATCCCGGAGCCGGAGATCCTGGACCGGACCCTCGGCTGGTTCCGCGACCCCGAGGTCGCGCTGGTGCAGACGCCGCAGTTCTTCACCAACGTCACCGCCTCCGACCCGCTCGGCAGCCAGGCCCCGCTCTTCTACGGACCCATCCAGAAGGGCAAGGACGGCTGGAACGCGGCCTTCTTCTGCGGATCCAACGCGGTACTGCGGCGCGAGGCGCTGATGCAGCTCGGCCTGGCCGAGTACGTCAGGCAGGTGGAGCGCAGCCTCCGGCAGGTCCTCCGGACCTCGGACTCGCTGCTGTCCACGGCACGCAGGGAGGCCGCCGGCCAGGGGCCGGAGGTCCGGGTGGCGCTGGACAAGGTCTCGGAGGCCGTCGGGCAGGCGCGCCGGGAGCTGGGCTCCCCACGCTCGTCCTTCTCCGAGGTCACCTACCGCTTCCGCCAACGCGTCGACGAGGCCTCACGAGGGGTCGTCGACGCCGACGTGGCCGCGCTGGCCCGTGATCTCGAGGAGCTCGGCGAGATCGGGCCGCACGGGGCCTCCGGCGACGAGCACGGACGGACGGACGGACGGAACGGGCAGCCCGGTCCGGCGGTACTCGACGAGGAGGCGCTGGCCCGGCTCTCGACGCGGGAGATGTCCCCGCTGAACGCCCTGTCCTCGGTGCGGGCCCTGGTCGACGCGGTCGACGTCAGCCGGGCCGACGAGGCGCAGCCGATCATGCCGATGGCCACGCTGTCCGTCACCGAGGACATGGCCACCGCGATGCGGCTGCACGGCATGGGCTGGCGCAGCGTCTACCACCACGAGATCCTCGCCAAGGGCCTGGCGCCGGAGGACCTCGGCACGATGCTGCACCAGCGGCTGCGCTGGGCCCAGGGCACCCTGCAGGTGATGCTCAAGGAGAACCCGCTGGTCCAGAAGGGACTGGCCTGGGGTCAACGGCTGATGTACCTCGCCACGATGTGGAGCTACCTCAGCGGGTTCTTCGCCGTCGTGTACCTGGTGGCCCCGGTGGTGTTCCTGTGCTTCGACATCCGACCGGTGGTGAGCTACGGCCCGGACTTCCTGGTCAGGCTCATCCCGTACCTGGTGTTCAACCAGCTGCTGTTCCTGGTGATCGGCTACGGGAAGCGCACCTGGCGCGGCACCCAGTACAGCCTGGCCCTCTTCCCGCTGTGGATCCGCGCCACCTGGACGGCCTTCGCGAACGTGTTCTTCGGCCGGCCGCTCGGTTTCGTCGTCACCCCCAAGACCAGGCAGACGCGGGCCCGCCCGCCCTGGCGACTCGTGTGGCCGCAGCTCACCGCGATGGCGCTGCTCGCGCTGTCCGCCGTCGTCGGCACCCTGCGCTACCTGCTGGGGATGGCGGACTTCGACCTGCTCAGCCTGGTCGTGAACCTCTTCTGGGTCCTGTTCGACCTGGTGATCCTGTCCGTGGTGATCTCGGCGGCGACCTACACCGGCCCCGAGTCCGAGGAGCAGAAAGTGGCCCAGACGCTATGAACTTCGCGACCGAGCAGATCGACCCCCGGACGGCGGTGATCCGGCCGGAGGGCCGGCTGACGATGACCTCGACGGCCGCTCTGCGCAGCCTGGTCACCGAGACCGTCGAGAGCGGGCACACCCACGTGGTCGTGGACCTGGAGGCCACCGAGTTCATCGACTCCTCGGGCCTCGGCGCTCTCGTCTCCGGGCTCAAGACCTGCCGGCAGGCAGGCGGCGACCTGCGGATCGCCCGGCCGGGCGCGCAGGTGCGCACCGTCCTGGAGCTCACCAACCTCGACCGCGTCCTCCGCCCGGCGGCCACGGTGAGGGGCGCCCTCGGCGGCTGAGGCCTGTCGCCTCGTCCCGGTCGCCACGACCGGCCGTACCGCGGCCGTCACGTCCGGCGGCGGACGACCGTCCAGACGTTGCCGCCCGCCTGCCGGACGTGCTCGAGGTCCGCGACCGCAGCGGCGAGCGCGAGGCCTCGGCCGCTCTCGGCCAGGTCGTCCGCGGGCAGGGCCGCCACCGTCGGGTCGACGACGGGCGGGGTGCCGTTGTCCTCCATGCGGGCTTCCAGACGGTCCTCGTGCACGGCGATACGCATGTGCACGTCGACCGGCCGCCCGTCCGGCCTGCGGGCGTGCTCCACGAGGTTGCCGACGATCTCGACCAGCGCGATCTCGAACGACATGCGGTCCCCGTGGCCGACCCGGGGTGCCTCCTCCCACAGCGCGGCGAGGGCGTCCTGCACCACGTCGAGGCACGAGGGCGTACCCGGGTAGCGGAGGGTCCGGGTGATCACGGGCATCTCCGGACGACCAGACAGGTCACGTCGTCCGGCGCGGCGGCCGCCCGGGCGCGACTCTCCAGCGCCGTGACCCACCCCGCCGGGTCGGCCGCCGCCAGCGAGGCCACCTCCGCGAACGTGGCCTCGGGCGTGGGGAAGAGATCGAGCACGCCGTCGCTGAACGCGACGACGAGGTCGCCGGGACCGAGGGCGACGCACTCCTCCGCCCACTGGTCGCCGGGCAGCACGCCGAGCGGGAGGCCGCCCGTCCCGGGCCGCAGGACCGTCCCGTCGGCGCGGACGAGCAGCATCAGGCCGTGCCCGGCATCCACCCAGCGCAGCACACCGCTCCGCGGGTTCAACCGCGCCTGGCACAGCGTGACCAGCGTGCCGGTCCCCTCCAGGTCCGGCTCGAGGGCGAGCGCGGCCTGCCGGACCGCCTCGGCCGGACCCGCCCGCCGCGCGGCCGTGCGGAGGGCGGAGCGCACCGTGGCCATCAGCAGCGCGGCCCCGATCCCCTTGCCCATGACGTCGCCGAGGGTCAGGACGACATCGGCCTCCCCGTCGTCGTCCGGTGGCAGCCGGTACCAGTCCATGAGGTCCCCGCCGACGGCACGCGCCGGGACGCAACACCCCACGATCTCGTAGCCGGCCACGCTCAGGTTGCCGCTGCCCGGCAGCAGCGCCCGGTGGACCTCCGCGGCGCGGTCCATCTCCACCGAGCGCTGCAGCTCCGCCTCGGCCCAGGTGGCGAGCTCGTGCAGCACCTCCAGGTCGGCCGGGGTGAGGGTGCGCGGGCGGGAGTCGAACAGGCACAGCGTGCCCACCCGCGTGCCGGCGGAGGTGGTGAGTGCTTCTCCGGCGTAGAACCGCACGCCCGGCTCGCCGACGACGAAGCGGTTGCGGGCGAAGCGCGGGTCGGTGCGGGCGTCCTCCACCACGGTCCGCGCGGCGGGCTCGCCGAGGGTGACCCGGCACATCGAGTCCTCGACCGGCACGGGCCCGGCCGCCGGGTAGCCGCTCTCCGACTTCACCCACTGCGTGTCCGCGTCGTGCAGGGTCACGGCGGCGATCTCCACCCCGAACAGGCGGCGGGCCAGCCGGGTGATCCGGTCGAAGCGCTCCTCGCGCTCGCTCACCCCGATCCCGAGCGCCTCCAGGGCGTGGGTCCGCTCCGCAGCGGCTCCCGTTCCCCCGGTGGCTCCCCCGCCCCCGGCACGGCCGGCGCCGACGATCCCCCCGGTCATGCCGGTCGTACCTCCCTGATCGGCCGTCCGGCGGACCCTACCGCAGCACTGGGCCGAACGGACGCCGAGCGGAGCGGCCCGGGAGCCACGCCGCGCCCCTGCCGGCCGTCGTCGGTACCTGGCGGATGCGACGGGGCCCCGGAGCTCAGGGGTTCGCGGCCCCGCAGCCGGCGCCGGTGAGGTCGATCGGCTGGGGCGCGATCCCCCGCAGGACCAGGCCGGTCACGGTCCCGTCGGTCGGCAGGCCCGAGTGCGTGACGCGCGCGCCCGGACACACCTGCTGCACCGGCACGTTGACCGCGCCGGGGAGGTTGGCGGTGTCCGGCGGGGTGGAGGTGTCGTCGTTCCCGGTCCAGACCGAGAGCCAGGGCAGGGCGGTGCCGACCCGGGCCCGCGCCAGCTCCGTGAGCTCCGCGGAGCCGGGGGCGAGCTGGCGGCAGGCGGTGGGGCAGGCGTCGGGCGCCCGGGCGATGGCGATCGCGGCGATCGACGTGCCGTTGAGGGGCGAGCCGAGGGTGACGACGCGGCGGGCCTTGGCGGCGCCCTCGTCCCGGGCGACCCACAGGCCGGCGACCACGCCGCCGGCGCTGTAGCCGACGACGTCGACCGACGGGGCGCCGGCGGCGAGAGCGGCGGTGACGGCGTCGTCGAGCACCCGGACCTGGGCGGAGAGGTCGCCGGTGCCGTCGCCGACGAGGGTGAGCACCCGGGCGTCGCGGCCCGTCGCCTCGATCTGCGCCGCGAGCCGGAGCAGGGAGTCGCGGCCGCCGCCGTAGCCGGGGACGAGCAGCACCGGGCCGGGGCGGTCCTGGGCGGGCCGGGCGTCGGTGTCGACCGACGGCCGCGACGAGCTCGCCACCCGCACCCCGACGACCACCGCCACGACCAGCACGAGCGCGGTCAGGATCGCGACCAGCACCCGGCGTCGCGGGCTCACGCCGGGGTGCTCTCGCTCGCGAGCAGCAGGTCCTGGACCACGCGGTCGGCGAGCAGGCGGCCGGGGCGGGTGAGGATCGCCCGGCCGCGGTCGAGGGCGGCGGCGTCGAGCAGGCCGTCCGCGGCGGCGCGAACGGCCTCGCGGCGCGCGGGGTCGTCGAGCAGCGCGAGGTCCAGGCCCTCGGCGAGGCGGAGCCGCAGCATCACACGCTCGGTGTGCCGGTCCGCCGCCGTCAGCACCTCGTGGTCCGCCTCCGGTGAGCCCTCCGCGACGGCCGCGGCGTAGCGGGCGGGGTGCTTGACGTTCCACCAGCGCCGGCCCGCCAGGTGCGAGTGGGCACCGGGGCCGACGCCCCACCAGTCGCCGTCGAGCCAGTAGCCGAGGTTGTGACGGCACTCCGCCGCCGGCGTGCGGGCCCAGTTGGACACCTCGTACCAGTGCAGGCCGGCGGCGGTGAGGAGGTCGTCGACGAGCTCGTAGCGCTCGGCGGCGACGTCGTCGTCCGGCGCGGGCAGCTCCCCGCGCGCGACCCGGCGGGCCAGCGCCGTGCCGTCCTCGACGATCAGCGAGTACGCCGACACGTGGTCGACGCCCGCCGCGAGCACCGCCTCGACCGACGCACGGAGGTCGTCCGTGGTCTCGCCGGGCGTCGCGTAGATCAGGTCCAGGTTGACGTGCCCGATCCCCGCGGCCGCGGCCTCGCGGGCCGCCTCGACGGCCCGGCCCGGCGTGTGCCGGCGCTCCAGCACGCGCAGGACGTGCGGCGCCGCGGACTGCATGCCGAGGGAGACGCGGGTGAACCCGGCCCCCACGAGCTCGGCGAAGAACTCCGGGGACGTCGACTCCGGGTTCGACTCCGTCGTGACCTCGGCGCCCGGGGCGAGGCCGAACTCGTCGCGGATCGCGTCGAGCACGGCGCCGAGGCGGCCGGCGCCGATCAGGGACGGCGTGCCCCCGCCCACGAAGACCGTGTCGACGGCTCGGTCCCCGACGGTCCGGCGGGCCAGCGCGAGCTCGCGCCGGACGGCCTCGAGCCAGCCGTCGGGCGAGGAGCCGGACCCGGCGAGCTCGGAGGCGGTGTAGGTGTTGAAGTCGCAGTAGCCGCAGCGCGACGCGCAGAAGGGCACGTGCACGTAGATCCCGAACGGCGTGCTGCTCACGACTCCACGGTACGGACTCGTGCTGCGGCGCCGGCGTCCGCGGCGGGGTCGTTCGTCACGTGTCGCTCGGGGCCACGAGTTGTGCCCGGGGCGTCGCGGAGGTCGTCGGCGGCGTGGGCCCGAGCGCTCGATGTCCCGTGCGCGCAGGAGCGGGAGAACCAGCGCCGGCGACGGCGGTGACCATGCCTCCGTAGGAGTGGCCGTGCCACGCTCCGTGGACCAGGACCGCGCGTCGTGTCATCGCGTACACCTCTTCGTGTCGTGAGTGTCGTGCTTCGGGGTAGTGCCGGCGTCGGGACGCGCGGCCACCTCTGCGCCGGTCCTCTGGACCGGGAGCCGGGTCTCCCGACCCGTCACCCATCAGAAGATCAGGGACAGACAACGGGCGACGTACGTGCAGATTCGAGTGGCGGACGGGTCCGGACGAGCCGGTTCCCGCTGGTCGTCGACCCGAGCGGCGGCGCGGGTCGTGGCCCGCGCCCAGTTCTGCCGCCTGTGCGGCTGGTCCGCGCGCCGGCCGGACGCCGGGACGACAGGAGTGGTCGGTGTCGTGGGGTCGGGCATCAGGCCGCCTCCGCGGAACCGATCTCCCTCGTAGGGTCGCCGGCTCGGAACGAGTCGTCGCTCTCGACACGGCGGTGCGAGCGGGCCAGCAGGAGTACCGCGACGCCCGCCAGGAGCATGGCCGAACCCATGGTCGCGAACACCGCCAGTGCGGGGCTGCCACCGCCGAGCGCCCAGCCGACCATCAGGGGGGCGAGAATGCCGCCGATCCGGCCGATGCCGAGGGCCCAGCCGACGCCGGTCGAGCGGATCGTGGTGGGGTACAGCACGGTCGCCAGGGCGATCACGCTCATCTGCCCGCCCACGACGCAGGTGCCGGCGAGGAAGGCGGCGGCGAGCAGGGCGACGGGTGGCCCGGAGAACGACAGGCCCATGCCGATGAGCAGGACGGCCGAGACGAGGTAGACGATCGCGAGGACGGCGAAGGGCCCGCGGCGGTCCATGGCGGGCCCGATCAGACCGGCGGCGAGGATGCCCCCGACCATCATCAGCGCGGTCGCCGTCGCGGCCGTGCCGGCGGTGGCGCCGGCCTGCCGGGCGATGGTCGGGAGCCAGCTCTGGGCTGCGTAGAAGACCCCGAGATTGATCATGAAGGCGAGCCACAGCAGCAGCGTCCGGGACAGCCAGCCGTGGCGGATCGGGTCCAGCAGGACGGACCAGGGGCGCTGCGGGTCCGGCACGTCAGTGGACGTGCGCACGGCGATCCGGCTGACGTCGGTGTCGGGGGCGAGCCGCCGCAGCACCTGCCGGCCCCGCACCGCGGTCTCCTCCTCGCGGAGCAGCCACCTCGGGGAATCCGGGAGCAGGACGGCCAGGACGGCCACCAGGACCAGCGGCAGGCTGCCACAGAGCACGAACATGCCGTGCCAGCCGATCCCGTCGATGATCGGCCCGGAGACCAGGCTCGCCACGACGAACCCGAACGCGTAGCAGCAGTAGATGCCCATGACGAAGGTGGAGCGCCGCCGCCGGGGAGCGAACTCGCCGGCCAGGGCGACCGCGCTGGGAATGGCACCGCCGAGACCGATCCCGGTGACCAGGCGGAGCAGGACCAGCTGAACCTCGTCGACCGCGAACGCGGAGATCACGGTGAACAGGCCGAAGAGCGTGGTCGAGAGCAGCACCAGGGATCGGGGGCCGATCCTGGTGGCCAGCGGGGACAACAGCAGGTACCCGATCATCAGTCCCAGGATCGACGACGAGAACATCGGGCCGAGCGCGGAGAGCGGCAGACCCCACTCCCTCGCCGCGACCGGGGCGATGAAACTGATCGCCTGGGTGTCGAGCCCGTCCAGGAACATCACCGATCCGGTCAGGGCCAGCAGGAGGGCGTGGAACCGCCCGACCTTGCGGTTGTCGAGAAAGTTCTCCAGGTCGATCGGACGTGAGGAGTCGGCTGGGGACACGTGATCATCCTTCGGCGGTGGACAGGCTCAGGTCGCGGCCGGCGGCACGGCTGTGCGGGCGCTCCCTGCGAGAGGTGTGCGGGCGCGGGCGGGACCACGGATGGCCACCCGGGTGGAGGCGGCGCAGAACCGGACTGCCGGTGTGCGCTCTCGACGGTCAGGCGTGGAACGTCGTGAAGGCGTCGAGGCCTTCACGTTCGGTCCGGAGCCGATCCAGGGGGTGGTTCCGGTCGGCGAAGCCCAGGGCGAGCCCGCACACGACCACCTGGTGATCGGGCATCCTGAGGTGGCGGCGGAGGATCGGGTGGAAGTCGAGGAACGACGCCTGGGGGCACGAGTCCAGCCCCCGTTCGCGGGCGAGCAGCATGACCGCCTGGAGGAACGCTCCGGCGTCGACGAGGCCACCGGCCAGCGCGCGCCGGTGGATCGTGAGGATCAGGCCGACCGGTGCCCCGAAGAAGTCGTAGTTGCGGCGGTGATGGGCGCGTCTGCCCCCGTGGTCGTCGGGGCCGACGCCGAGGACCGTCCGGTAGAGACCGTCACCGAACTTCCTCCGACGTCCGCGCATCGGTTCGCACCACTCGTCGGGCTGGTAGGGGTACTCGGGTGCCACCCGGCCCTCGGCGTCGAGAGCCTGCCAGATGGACTCGGCCAACCTGCGTTTGGTTCGCCCGGTCAGGACGTGGACGTGCCAGGGCTGGGTGTTGGAGTTGCTCGCCGTCCGGGACGCCAGGACGAGGATCTCCTCGATCTGCCGGCGGGGCACCGGGCGGCTCAGGTAGGCGCGAACGCTCCGGCGTGAGGCGATCGCCTCCGAGACGGAGCTCGGGTGGTGCGGCGACCCTGCACGCACGCGGTCGCCGCCCGTGGTTCCTCCCGCGGCCCAGGACGAGACGGCGGCCTCGGTGCTCGGCTCGACCGAGTTCCTGCTCACGGCACCGTGACCTCGTGCCGCTCGACGGGCGGGACGATGTCGTAGGAGATCCGTCCTGCCGGCAGGAAGAACAGCGCGATGACCGCGCCGCCCTTCGACTCCGGGTAGTGGTGGCTGCCCGGCGCCGGAGCCGTCCAGCCGGCCCCGCACCAACCGTTCGGCCCTCGCAGGACCGCGCCGGGGACCAGCGGTACCACCATGTTCAGCTCACCGTAGGGATGCTGGTGGTACTGCCCCCGGAAGACCTTCTCGCTGTCCATGTAGACCGCGGTGATGCTGAACCATTCGAGCCGCTCCTGGGGCTCGGCGATCCGGCTGCGCCGGTACCTGCGGCCCTCGACCTCGATGTTCGCGGCCCACCCCGCCCGCACACCCTCCTCGACCATCGCCGCGAGATCGTCGTAGACGGGGGTGCCCGGCCCGTGGTGCTCGTTCAGCCAGGCCTCCAGCGATGTGCCGGCAGTGCGATTCCTGACCTGCTTCACGAACGGGATGCTGCGCTCGATCAGGTCCTCGGCCGTGTAACCCATCTCAGCTCCTCCTTGCGCTCTCCGGGCTGGTCCCGCGGAACAACCGTAGGGCGGTGTTAGGTTACATGCAAGAGCTGTAACTTAAGTACCTGGTTGCGCTGCCCCGAACCCCGAGAGGACGCCCGATGTTCGAAGCCCCCAGAGCGACCGTCGTCTACTACTCGTCGACCGGGACGACCCACGCGTTGGCGACCGAGGTGGTGGCCGGCGCCGAGGAGACGGGCGGCGAGGTCCGCCTGCGCCGCGTCGCCGAGCTCGCGCCCGACGTTCCACCACTTCGGCGGGATCGTCGTGGCGCCCGGCTACACCGACCCGGTCACGTTCGAGGACGGGAACCCGTACGGCAGCAGCCATGTCGGACGGCGCGCCGCGGCCCCGGTGTCGGAGACCTCCAGGGCGGCCGCACGCTTCCAGGGCGAGCGGGTCACCCGGATCGCGGCCGCGCTCCGCTGCCTCGACGGTGAGAAGGCGGAGTCGCGTCCGTGAGGACAATGGGGCCATGAACGAGGAATCGGGTGTCGGGGTCGACGCCCCCGAACAGGCGCGATCCGGCGCTTCGCGCGGCGGCCGCCCGCGCGATCCCGCACTCGACGAATCGATCATCAAGGCGACCCGGCGCAGGCTGGTGCTCGACGGCTACTCGGCGATGGCCCTGGGGGACATCGCGGCGGACGCAGGCGTCTCGCGCCCGACGATCTACCGACGCTGGGCCAACAAGCTCGAGCTGACGATCGACGCCCTCGACTGGGGCTTCCGCCGACAGCAGGACTCCTACCCCACCGCTCCGTTCGAGGACATGCCCGCGAAGGACGCGTTCACCGAGGCCGTCCGGCGTGTCGACCCCTGCTACTTCAACCCCGACGCGATGGTGCTCATGGGCAACTTCATGGGAGAGACCCTCCGCACCCCCGAGCTGCTCGAGCACCTCAAGGAGCGCGCCGTGGAACCCCGGGTCCGGCTCGTCGAGAAGGTCCTCGCCGGGCTCCAGGAGCGCGGTGAGGTGCGGCAGGACCTCGATCGACACACCGTGGCCACACTGTGCTTCGGCGCGTACTACGCGGCCTTCCTCCGCGGGGAACACCGGCGGGGTGACCTGGCCGAGGAGGTCGCGGCCGTGCTGTGGCGGGCGATCGCGGCCTGACCTGATCCGAACTCGTGCCTCAGCCGGCGCGGTGCCGTCCGGCGCCCGTCCGAGCCTCGTCCGGATCCTCCCACCAGCCGGTGTCCGACGACGCTTCGGACCCGTCGAGCTCGACCGGCTCCTCCTGCCGATGGGCTCGCACGTCCGCCCGGGCGGCGCGCGCCTCGGCCCGGAGCTCCTCCTGGTCGGCCCTGCGTTCTGCCCAGGCAGCCCACTGCTCGGCCCGGCGTTCGGCCTCGTCCGCCGCCCGCTCCGCGCGGCGCTGCGCCTCGTCGGCGCGGCGTTCGGCGCGGTCCGCGGCGAGGTCGTCCACCGGGTCGTCCACCGGGTCGTCCGCCGGATCGTCTGCCGGGCCGGGGTCGACGCGGCGGGAGCCCGGGTCCGTGGGGGTCGGAGCCGGGACGACACCACCCGGAGGCGGTACGGCCACGCCCGGGGGCGGTGCAGCCACGACCGGGGGCGGAGCGGCCACGACCGGAGGCGGAGCGATTGCCGGGCCGACAGGAGCAGGGGCGCCTGGAGCAGGGGCTCCGGACCCGGCACCTGGTCCGGTCGAGCCCGCTCCGCCACCATCGGCCGGAGCGGAGGAGGCGCCGGCACCGCCGCCCGAGCCCGCGCCCGAGCCGCCGGAACCCGAGCCCCCGGAACCCGAGCCCCCGGGACCGGAACCACCAGCCCCTCCCGCGTCGCCGGACCCTCCCCCGCCGCCTGGACCGGCCGGGTCCCCCGAACTGCTCGGACCTCCCGTGCCGCCGGACCCGGCGGAGCCAGAGCCACCCGAGCCGGATCCGCCCGACCCGGAGCCCGCCGACCCGGTCCCGTCCGACCCGCCCGTCCCAGGGCTCGTCGTCCCGGCCCCACCCGACCCGGGCACGTCCGCCGCGGAGCCACCCTCACCCCCGGGCGCAGGAGCGGACGACATGGTCGGCAGCGCCACCCTCGGCCGCTCGGCATCTCCGTCCGACGTGACCGCGGCCCAGGTCGCCGCGCCACCCACCCCGAGCACCCCGACGGCCGCGAGCGCAGCCAGCAGCCCGCGTCGCCCCGGTCGGGTGGGCCGGCGGTCCCCGCGCAGCAGGTCCGCCGCGGGGATGCGCCCGCGCGCCCGTCCGTGCCGCGGAGCCATGGCCCTCCTTCCGCCCGCGCCCGGGTGCCCGTTCCCGGGTCTCCCGAACCCCGTGGATCATTCCGCCACGGGCGCCCGCGCGCGACCCCGAACCGGAACCCTGAGAGATCGTCTGCGCCGTTCGGCCGCCGCCGATCTTCCCCGCGGGCGCGTGGCGGTCGGGCCGACCCGGATGGGGTACCAAGGACCCCACCGCGCGGCCGCCGCCGCGACGGCGGAAGACGGAGGTCCCACACGGCATGGAGATCGGGACGGGCACCGGGGCGGACCCCGGCTCGGGCGCGGGACACGACGTGCTCGGCGAGCGGTACCGGCTCGACGAGCTGATCGGCGTGGGCGGGACCGCGCACGTCCACCGCGCCACGGACGTGCGGACCGGCCGGGCGGTCGCGGTCAAGGTGCTGCACCCCGGGATCGACGTCCGCAGGCTCGGCGTCCGCGGGCTCGACGAGGTCCCGCGCCATCCCGCCCTGGTCGAGGTCCTGGACAGCGGCGTGGACGGCGGCGGGGCCGACGGCGGCCGCGGCTTCGTCGTCATGCAGCTGGTCGACGGCGGGTCGCTCGCCGACCTGGTCGAGCTCGGCCCGGTCCCGGACGAGCGCGTCGTCGCGATCGGCACCGTGATCGCCGGCGCCCTCGCCCACCTGCACGCGCTCGGCGTGGTGCACCGCGACGTCAAGCCCGCGAACGTGCTGCTCGACCGCACCGGCCGGGCCTTCCTCGCGGACCTCGGCGTCGCGCGGCTGCTCGACGCCACCCGCGTCACGACCACCGGCCTGGCCGTCGGGACCCCCGCCTACATGGCCCCCGAGCAGGTCAAGGGGCGCGAGGTCGGCCCGCCCGCCGACGTCTACTCCCTCGGCCTGGTCCTGCTGGAGGCGCTGACCGGCCGCCGTGAGTACGCCGGCGCGGCGCTGGAGTCGGCGGTCGCGCGCATCCACCGCCGCCCCGACGTGCCGCCGCACCTCGATCCCCCGCTGCGCACCCTGCTGATCGCGATGACCGCCGACGAGGTGGCGGCCCGGCCGAGCGCCGCCGAGGTCGCCGAGCGGCTCGGCGAGATCGCGGTCCCCCGCCCGCTCACCGCGCCGCTGCCCGTGCCGGCGCAACCCCGTCACCGCTCCCCCGCCCCGACCGCACCACGACGACGGCTGGTCACCGTCGTCGCCGGCGGCGTGGTCGCGGCCGGTGGTCTCGTCGTCCTCGGCACGAGCCTGCTCTCCGGCCCGACGCAGACGGCGCCGGCCGCCGTCGTCCCCACGCCGGCGTCGTCCGCACCCACCGAGCCCGTCGGGCCCGGCACGCAGGCCGTCCCGCATCTCGCGACGGCCGCCGGCGCCGCGCTCGAGCAGGCCACCCCCACGCCGAAGCCGCCCCCGCCGACCCGCGCACCCCGCGTCGTCCTGCGTGACGACGACGAGGACGAGGAGTTCGACTTCGGCGACGGCGACGACGAGGACGGCGACGACGGCAACCGGGGCAACGGGAACGGCAACGGGAACGGGAACGGCCGCAACCGGGACTGACGCCCGGCGCGTGTGAATCCCCTCCCAGCATCCGGGCGCCCGGTGGCCTTTGGTCCGGACAGCGTGGCACCCTGTGGTGCGTGACTGCGCTGACTCTGCGCCTCGTGGCACGACGCCACGTGGACCTGCACCGGGTGAACAGCGCGCTCTGTCGACGGTAGCGCCGCGCCGCGCCCTCGACCCCGTCAGACCAGGCCCCGGTCCGCGCCGGAATCCCGAACGTCCCGGCATGCCCCGAAGCCGCCACCGCAGAGCTCAGGAGCTCCCACCACCATGCCCACGGAAACCCCTGCCAAGCGCAAGCGCGGCGAAGGCCAGTGGAAGCTCGGCCACCGCGAGCCGCTGAACCCGAACGAGCGCAGCAAGCGCGACGACGACGGGCTCAACGTGCGCACCCGGATCGAGACCATCTACGCCAAGCGCGGCTTCGACTCGATCGACCCCGCCGACCTGCGGGGCCGTTTCCGCTGGTGGGGCCTCTACACCCAGCGCAAGCCGGGGATCGACGGCGGCCGCACCGCCACCCTGGAGCCCGAGGAGCTCGACGACCGCTACTTCATGCTCCGGATCCGGTGCGACGGCGGCGCCCTCACGACCGAGCAGCTGCGGGTCCTGGGCGAGGTCAGCCAGCAGTACGCGCGCAACACCGCGGACATCACCGACCGGCAGAACATCCAGTACCACTGGATCCAGGTCGAGGACATGCCGGCGATCTGGGAGAAGGTCGAGGGCGTCGGCCTGCTGACCACCGAGGCGTGCGGCGACACCCCGCGCGTCATCCTCGGCTCGCCCGTCGCGGGGATCGCCGCCACGGACCCGGTCGACCCGGAGCCCGCGATCCGCACGATCCTGGACCGCTACATCGGGTCCAAGGAGTTCTCGAACCTGCCCCGCAAGTTCAAGACGGCGATCTCCTGGCAGCAGGACGTCGCGCACGAGGTCAACGACATCTCGTTCATCGGTGTCGACCACCCCGAGCACGGGGCGGGCTTCGACCTGTGGGTCGGCGGCGGGCTCTCCACGAACCCGAAGATCGCGCAGCGGCTGGGAGCGTGGATCCCCCTCGACGAGATCCCCGACGTCTGGGCCGGGGTCGTGTCGGTCTTCCGCGACTACGGCTACCGCCGGCTGCGGCACCGCGCCCGCATCAAGTTCCTGATCTCCGACTGGGGCGCGGAGGAGTTCCGCCGCGTGCTCGAGGAGGAGTACCTGGGCCGAAGGCTGGTCGACGGGCCCGCCCCGGCGATCCCGGAGCGCCCGATCGACCACGTGGGCGTGCACAGGCAGAAGGACGGCGCGAACTACGTCGGCCTCGCCCCGGCGTCCGGCCGGGTCTCCGGGGACACCCTGGTCGCGCTGGCCAAGGCCGCCGAGTCCGCGGGGTCGCGCCGCGTCCGGCTGACCCCGCAGCAGAAGGTCGTCGTGCTCGACGTGCCCGACACGGCCGTCGACGCCCTGGTCGCCGAGGCCGAGGGCCTGGGCCTGCAGGCGAACCCCTCGCCGTGGCGGCGCGCGACCATGGCCTGCACCGGGATCGAGTTCTGCAAGCTCGCGATCGTGGAGACCAAGGAGCGGGCGATCCGCCTGGTCACGGACCTGGAGGAGCGGCTCGCCGACATCCAGGGCGACATCGACACCCCGGTCTCGATCCACCTCAACGGCTGCCCCAACTCGTGCGCGCGCACCCAGGTCGCCGACATCGGCCTCAAGGGCATGATCGTGCGCGACGCCGAGGGCAACCAGGTCGAGGGCTTCCAGGTGCACCTGGGCGGCGGGCTGGGCCTCGACGCCGGCTTCGGCCGCAAGCTGCGCGGGCTCAAGGTCACGAGCAAGGAGCTCGGCGAGTACGTCGAGCGCGTGGTGCGGAAGTACGTCGCGCAGCGCGAGCAGGGTGAGCGATTCGCCCAGTGGGTGCTGCGGGCGGACGAGGACGACCTCAAGTGAGTTCGCGCGTCGTTCCCTACCACTGCCCGTACTGCGGCGAGGAAGATCTCGCCCCCGCCGAACGTTCGGAGAAGGTGCCCGGTGCCGCCTGGTGGTGCGCGTCCTGCCTGCGCACCTTCGTCGTGACGTTCGTCGGCATCGGGGTCCCGGAAGGAGCCGACTCATGAGCATCGCGCTGGAGACCGACCTGCGTGCCGTCGCCGAGCGGGGCGCGGACCTGCTGGGGCCTGCGGCCACCGCCGAGGAGGTCCTCGCCTGGGCCGCGGAGACCTTCGGCGACCGCCTGATCGTCGCCTCGAACATGCAGGACGCCGTGCTGGTCGACCTGGCCGCGAAGGCCCGGCCCGGCGTGGAGATCCTCTTCCTGGAGACCGGCTACCACTTCGCCGAGACGATCGGCACGCGCGACGCCGTCGAGCAGGTCTACGACGTGCGGATGGTCAACGCGCAGGCCGCGCAGTCCGTCGCCGAGCAGGACGCCGCCGAGGGCAAGGACCTCTGGGCGCGCGACCCCAACCGGTGTTGCGCGCTGCGGAAGGTCGCGCCGCTGCAGGACACCCTCGCCAAGTACGACGCCTGGGTCACCGGCGTCCGCCGCGTCGAGGCCCCCACCCGCGCCAACACCCCGCTGGTCACCTACGACGAGAAGTTCGGGCTGGTCAAGATCAACCCGATCGCGGCGTGGAGCGACGAGGAGATGGAGCAGTACATCGCCGACCACGGGATCCTGGTGAACCCGCTGGTCGGGGCGGGCTACCCGAGCATCGGCTGCGCCCCCTGCACCGCCAAGCCCCTCCCCGGGGCGGACCCGCGCAGCGGCCGCTGGGCGGGCACGTCGAAGATCGAATGCGGGCTGCACGTCTCATGACGACGATCGAACGAGCGACCCTGGACGCCCTCGACGCGCTCGAGTCCGAGTCCATCCACATCTTCCGCGAGGTCGCCGGCGAGTTCGACCGCCCGGTGATCCTGTTCTCCGGCGGCAAGGACTCCACGCTGCTGGTGCACCTCGCGGTCAAGGCGTTCGCGCCGGCGCCGGTGCCGTTCCCGCTGCTGCACGTGGACACCGGGCACAACTTCGACGAGGTCATCGACTTCCGGGACTCGATCGTCGAGCGTCTGGGCCTGCGGCTCGAGGTCGCCAAGGTGCAGGACTACATCGACGACGGCCGGCTGGTCGAGCGGGCGGACGGCACCCGCAACCCGCTGCAGACCCAGCCGCTGCTCGACGCGATCGTCGAGAACAAGTTCGACGCCGTGTTCGGCGGCGGGCGCCGGGACGAGGAGCGGGCGCGCGCCAAGGAGCGGATCATGTCGCTGCGGGATGCGTTCGGCCGCTGGGACCCGCGCAAGCAGCGCCCCGAGCTGTGGAACCTCTACAACGGACGGCACGCCCCGGGCGAGCACGTCCGGGTGTTCCCGATCTCCAACTGGACCGAGCTCGACGTCTGGCGCTACATCCAGCGCGAGGAGATCGAGCTGCCGTCGATCTACTACGCGCACGAGCGTGAGGTCTACAAGCGCGACGGCATGTGGCTGGCCGAGGGCCCGTGGGGCGGCCCGCGTGCCACCGAGACCCTCGAGCGGCTGTCGGTGCGCTACCGCACGGTCGGCGACGGGTCCTGCACCGGTGCCGTCGAGTCCACCGCGACCTCCCTCGACGACATCATCGCCGAGGTCACCGCCTCCCGGCTCACCGAGCGCGGCGCCACCCGCGCCGACGACCGCCTCTCCGAGGCCGCCATGGAGGACCGCAAGCGCGAGGGGTACTTCTGATGGGCAAGGATCTCCTCCGGTTCGCGACGGCGGGCTCCGTCGACGACGGCAAGTCCACCCTGGTCGGTCGTCTGCTCTACGACACCAAGTCGGTACTGGCGGACCAGATCGAGGCGGTGCAGCGCGCGTCCGTCGACAAGGGACTGTCCACGCCGGACCTGTCGCTCCTGGTCGACGGCCTGCGCGCGGAGCGCGAGCAGGGCATCACGATCGACGTCGCGTACCGGTACTTCGGCACCCCGACCCGCGAGTTCGTGCTCGCGGACACCCCGGGGCACGTCCAGTACACGCGGAACACGGTCACCGGCGCGTCCACGGCGGAGCTCGCCGTGCTGCTCGTCGACGCCCGCAACGGGATCGTCGAGCAGACCCGCCGGCACGCCACCGTGCTCGCGATGCTGCGCGTCCCGCGGCTCGTCCTGGCGATCAACAAGATCGACCTGGTCGGGTACGACGAGGAGACACTGCGGGCGATCGAGAAGGAGTTCACCGGGCTGGCGAAGTCGCTCGGGTTCGCCGACGACGCCGTGCAGACCATCCCGCTCTCCGCGCTCGTGGGGGACAACGTGGTCGAGCGCTCCGCGCACACCCCCTGGTACGACGGGCCGACGCTGCTCGGGCACCTCGAGTCCGTCCCCGTCGTCGGGCCGGAGGTGGCCAAGCCCTTCCGGATGCCGGTGCAGTACGTGATCCGCCCGCGGCGGGCCGATGCGCGCGCCGCTGACGCCGCGCGCTGGGGAGAGCTGCACGACTACCGCGGTTACGCGGGGCAGATCGCCGCCGGCGCCGTCGCGCCCGGCGACACCGTCGTGGTGCTCCCGGAGGGCCGCGAGACCACGGTGACGCACATCGACACCGCGGACGGGCCGCTCGACGAGGGCACCGCCGGCCGCTCGGTCACGATCCGGCTCGCCGACGACATCGACATCTCCCGCGGGGACATGCTCGTCGCGGCGGACGCGCAGCCCTCCGTGACCTCGGAGATCGACGCGACGCTGTGCTGGCTGAGCGACAAGCCGCTGCGGCCCAACGCCCGCCTGCTCCTGAAGCACGGCACGCGGACCACCCCGGTCGTGGTGGGCGCCCCGGAGTCGCGGATCGACACCGACACGCTCACCGAGGTCGAGGCCGACGGCTTGTCGCTCAACGACATCGGCCGGGTCACGGTCCGCACCGCGGACCCGCTGCCGGTCGACGAGTACGCCGACATCCGCGCCACCGGCAGCTTCCTGCTCATCGACCCGCCGACGGGCAACACGCTCGCCGCCGGCCTGGTCGGCACCCCGCTGGCCCTGAGCCCCGCCGAGTGACCGGTCGTGCCCGTCCGCGGCAGGATCGGAACCGACCGTCGATGACCTCTCCCACCCTCGTCGCCGTCGCCCACGGCAGCCGCGACCCCCGGTCCTCGACGACCGTCCGGGATCTCGTCGAGGTCGTGCGCTCGCGAGCGCCGGAGATCGACGTCCGGCCCGCCTTCCTCGACTTCGACGAGCCCGGGTTCGGTGAGGTGCTGGCCGGTCTGGACGGGCCCGCGGTCGTGGTGCCGCTGCTGCTCGGCTCGGCGTACCACGCGCGGGTCGACATCCCGGCCGTCGTGGAGGAGTCGGGGGCGCCGCACGTCCGGGTCGCCGACGTCCTCGGTCCCGACCCCGCGCTGCTCGACGTCGCCGCCGAGCGGCTCGCCGCGCTCGGCCTGGCGCCGGGCGACCCCGGTCTGGGCCTCGTGCTCGCCGGCACGGGCTCCTCGCACCAGGCCGCCAACGCCGTCGTGCAGCGGCTGGCGGAGCGCTGGCCGCAGACGGTCGCCGCCTTCGCCACCGCCTCCCCCGGGATCGCCGACGGGATCGCGGAGCTGCGGGAGCGGGGCGCGCGCCGCATCGCCGTCGCCTCCTGGTTCCTCGCCCCCGGCCGCCTGCTCGACCGGGTGCACGAGCAGGCCGCCGGCGCGCCCGTCGCCGAGGCGCTCGGTGCCCACCCCGCGATCGCCGACGTGGTCCTGGCGCGCTACCGCACCGCCGCCGCCACCCTGCTGCCCGCCGCCGCCTGACCCCTCCCCGGCACGCCAATGTCCGGTCCACTCCCCTCTCTGCTCGCAGGACACGGAGCGGACACCGCGAGCGCCCGCGCTTGAGAGACTGACCACGCCGAGCAGGGCAAACGATCGTTCTCCCCGGCGTCCCCGCACGTCAGAACCCCGGTCCGACCAGCGCCGTTTCGTCCGGACATTTGCCGCTGCTCCCGCATCACGGACGCCCGGTTGAGCCTCCGCGCCCGTGATCGCACGATGGGGTCATGCCCGCCGACGACCTGCGCCCGCTCTCCCCGGGCGCCTTCGCCGTGCGGCCCCTCCGGGTCTCGGACCTGGAGCTGTTCTGGCCGTCGCGCCGCGGCCACGCCTTCGACGAGCTCTGTCGCTGACCCTCGTCGTCGCTTCCCTGCTCGACCGCGCCGCGCCCAGGCCCGCTCGCCGTGCCCGCGCGCGCCCACCACCGCGAGAGAACCACCGCAATGCGCACCTTGATCGTCTTCGCCCTGGTCGGCCTCGGCGCCCAGCTCGTCGACGGCGCCCTGGGCATGGCCTACGGCGTCACGTCCTCGTCGCTGCTGCTGATCGCCGGCGTGAACCCGGCGGCCGCCAGCGCCTCCGTGCACCTCGCCGAGGTCGGCACCACCCTCGCCGCCGGCGCCTCGCACTGGCGCTTCGGCAACGTCGACTGGAAGCTCGTGCTCCGCCTCGGCGTGCCGGGCGCGATCGGCGCGTTCCTCGGCGCCACGGTGCTCTCGGCGCTGTCGACGGAGGACGCCGCCCCGATCATGGCCGGCATCCTGCTGGCGCTGGGCGTCTACATCCTGCTGCGCTTCTCGGTCCGCCCGCCCCGCGAGGCCACGGCCCGGCGCTCGCCGCACCGCTCGAAGTTCCTCTCGCCGCTGGGCCTCGTCGCCGGGTTCGTCGACGCCACCGGCGGCGGCGGGTGGGGTCCCGTCGCGACGCCGGCGCTGCTGACCGCGGGCAGGACGGCGCCGCGCACCGTGATCGGGTCCGTGGACACCTCGGAGTTCCTGGTCGCGCTGTTCGCCAGCATCGGGTTCCTGCTCGGTCTGGGCAGCGCCGTCCTCGACCCGTGGACGATCGGCGGTCTGCTGCTCGGGGGCCTGGTCGCCGCACCGATCGCGGCCTGGCTGGTCACGAAGATCCCCGCGCCGGTGCTGGGCACCGCGGTCGGCGGCATCATCGTGTTCACCAACGCCCGCACGATCCTGAACGCGCTCGACGCGTCCGGCCCCGTGCTCGCCGTGGCCTACACGCTGATCGTCGCGGCCTGGGTCGCCGCGGTCGCCGTCTCGGTGCAGCGGCTCCGCCGGACCCGCGCCGCCGCGGCCGCGCCGCCGGCGGCCGAGGGCCGGGAGCTGGCCGGGGCCACGGCCGGCGGGTCGACCGAGCGGATCCCCTCCGACTCCACCCCGCGCCCCCTCCCCGACGAGGACTGACCCGAACGAACGGCGCTCTCGCTCACCGGATGTGAACGACAGGGCCGCTCGCTCACCCTCGGCCGCGGCGCCCGACTCCAGGGCCCGACGCACGAACGGCGCTCTCGCTCACGAGGACTGAGCGAGAGCGCCGTTCGCTGGTTCGGGGGGTCAGGCGGCGGCGCTGCGCGCGCCCGGCAGGGACAGCAGGACCGCGCGGGCGACGGCGTCGTTGTAGCGCAGGCTCTGCGCGTTCATCCCGGGCCGCGTGAAGGCCCCCGCGACCTTGACGGTGGTGTGCGGCCCGACCGCGAACCGCCGGTCGTGGGCGTGACCGGCCTCGTCGACGAGCGCCCCGTCGGCCGGCCGCACCCGGACCAGCCCGGTGTGCCGCAGGACCGCGCCCGACTCGTCCCGCAGGACCTCCTCGGACACCTCGCCGGTGGCGTGCAGGCCGGCCAGCAGCGGGTCGGCGGTGCGCTCGACGCTGGGGTCGGGCAGCCGGGCATCGATCAGGATCGTGGACCGGACCGGCGGCGCCCCGGCGAGCGTGCTGCTGCCCGCGCGGAAGCCGTCGTCGTCGAGGTCGACCCACATCCCCGGGCCCAGGAACTGCACGAACCCGGCCTCCGAGAGCGCCAGCAGCTGCCGGACCCGGAACCCGGGCGGGCCGCTCGCCACGGAGTTGAAGAAGCCCTGCCACCACGGGACGTCGCGGGCCCGCGAGGCGGCCGACAGCAGCCCGGCGCCCTGCACGCGGGTGATCTCCCCGTAGACGGCGAGCATGGCCGTGAAGGCGCCGAGGTGCGGCGTGTGCCGCTCGTCGGTGTGCTGGCGCAGGTCCTCGGCGATCCGGGCCCGGACCAGCGGCTGCAGCTCCTCCAGCGACCCGGCCGCGAGCCCGTCGAAGGGCCGGTCCAGGGCCGCGAAGTCGATGCGGTCGATCGGGTCGGGGACGGCCGACGCCAGCAGCCCGGTCATCTCCCGGGAGTCCCAGTCGAGCGCGGCGTAGCGCCGCTCGAACTCCTCCCACGGCAGCGCGACGAGCTCGGGGTGGCCCAGGAAGAGCTCGTGGTACCAGCCGAACGCGATCTCCTTGGCCATCAGCGGCCAGAGGTCGCGGCGCAGCTCCAGCGGCCGCGGCAGCGTGTCGACCACGTCCGGGGTGAGGAACCGCGGCACGGGCGGGCGGCCCGCGCGCAGCTGGTAGTGCGTCTTGGAGTGGTACGGGGCGCCGCGCGGCGACCCGGCGACCAGCCGCGGCTCCCGGCCCGACGGTACGTAGGTCAGCCCGCCCGGGCCCTCCTCGAACCGGCCGCCGCGCCCCTCGAACAGCAGCACCATCAGGTCGACGAACGCGAGCCCGAGCCCCCGTGCGATCACCGTCTCCCCCGGCTCGACGACCGAGAGGTCCGAGTCCGTGGTCTGCTCCGGCGGGAGGTAGCGCAGCCCGCGTGCGGTGGCGGCGTCGACCAGGGCCTGCTCGTCCGGCGCCGGGGTGGCGTCGAGGTGCCCCGACGCGAGCACGACGGCGTCGACCGTCAGCGCGGGTTCCCCCTCGACGGCCAGCACCTGCCGGCCGGCCCGCTCGGTCAGCCCGGTGGCCCGGGCGGCGTGCACGTGCACGCGGACGTTGTCCGGCAGGTCGGCGACGACCGCGCGCAGCACCGCGGCCAGGTAGCGGCTCTGCAGCCGGCGGCTCGGGAACGTCGAGGCGGTGACGGCGCGCAGTTCGGCAGCCAGCTCCGGCGGCCAGTCGGCGAGGTCGGCCTCGGAGAGCCCCTGCGCCCACTCCCAGAACGACGGCCCGGGGATGATCGGCCCGTCGCAGACCACCGAGTCGTCCGTGTACATCGTGACGTCGGCGGCCATCGAGTTCATGGCCAGCAGCGGCGACTGCGCGTCGCGCCAGATGCGCCCGGCACCCGCCGGGTACGGGTCGACGAGATGGACGTCCAGGGCGTCGCCGAACAGCTCGGGCGCGCTGGCCGAGATCCGCTCCAGGATCCCCACGCCGCGCGGACCGGCCCCCACGATCGCGATGGCGGTGCTCATCGTCCTCCCGGCAGTCGACCTTCTGACTGTGCAGCGCATCGACCCACCGCCGGTATTCCCGGGGGTCCTGCCCCCGTGCCGGGGTGGGGCCCACCCCACACCCGGAACGGGGGCCGACGACCGGTGTGCGGGGGTTGACTCGGTCGTCACGTGCGTCGCGGATCGGCACAGTTCTCGGTATCGGAGGCCCGGACGGGGCCCCCAACGACAACCCGAGGAGCACACCATGCCGTGGCAGAGCACCTACGCCGAGGACTACGACTACGAGGAGAGCTGGGACGAGGAGGAGTTCGAGGAGACGGGCGAGGACGAGGACGGCGGCGACGACTTCGAGGAGACCGCCAGCTTCGACGAGGACGACTCCGCCGAGGAGGTCTCCGACGACGACGGCGGCGACGACGAGGGCGACGAGGGCTACGACGACTTCGCCGCATGACCGGACCCGGCCGGCCCGCCCCCCCGGCCGGGCCCGGCCCGAACCCCCCCCCCCCCCCCCCGGCCCCCCCCCCGCCCGCCCCCCCCCCGGAGCCGTACCCCGTCCCCACCACCCGAGGAGCCGGAGATGTCCGAGACGATCATCGCCCCCACCCGCAGCACCGCCGCCGAGGCGGCCGAGCTCCTCGACGAGACCCTGGCCGGCGCGGAGGCCAACGACCGCGCGGACCTCATCCGCCGGGTGCGCCGCGCCCGCGAGACCCTGCGGTCGGCCCGCAACACCGAGCACGAGGCCGCCGCGATCCGCGCCGCGGGCGAGGAGACCGACCGCGCGCTCGCCTCCCTGGGCGCCGACCTGCGCTACCGCCGCGCCTCCCTCGCCGACCCCACCCGCGCCAACCGGCTGCGCGCCGAGCTCGCCCGCACCCGCGCCCAGTCCGACCACGAGCGCGCCCTGGCCCGGGAGTGGCCCCAGCTCCTCGCCGACGGCTTCGCCACCCTCGTGTCCGACGCCGAGTTCGCCGTCCGCACCGCCTCCCGCAGTGTGCTCGCCGAGGCCGAGGCCGCCCTCGTCGCGACCGACCCGCGCAAGGACCGCGCCCGGCTCGACGAGCAGCTCCGCACGCGCCTGGTCATCGAGGCCGACCGGACCCGCGAGCAGGCCCGCGACACCGTCGCCGCGCTCGCCGGCCGGCTCGACCGGCACCTCGAGCTCGACGCCCCGCTCGAGGTCCCGGCCCTGCCGATGATCACACCGGCCGCGCTGGTCGAGGCCCTCGCGCCGCCGACGACGTCGTCCGACGGCGGCCGCATGCCGGTGCCCGCCCGGATGGCCAGGATCGTCATGCCCTCCTACGCCGGCATCATGATGTCCCTCGTGCTCACGCGGGTCTTCCACGTCACGATGCCGCTCTGGATCCTCATCACCGGGGCCGTGGCGGCCGCGCTCGCGCTCGGGGGGTCGGCAGTGGCCGCCGAGCGCAAGCGCTCCCTCGACCGCCGCCGGCAGGAGGCCCGCGCACGCAACCGCGCCATGGTCGACGAGTTCCAGATCGTGCTGGTCAAGCAGCTGCGCGACGCCTCCCGCACCGCCCAGACCACGCTGCGCCGCACGGCCGGCGCCGCCGTCACCGCCCGCGAGAAGGCGACGACGACGCGGCTCGAGGACGTGCGCCGCAGCGTCGAGGAGCTGCGCGAGACGAGCCGGGCGATCAAGGCCGTGGACGCCGACCTGACCTCCGTCGCCGACCTGCGGGGCCGCGCCCGCCGGCTCGCCGACGGCACCTGAGGGGAACACGCCGGGCCGCGGCCGCCTTGTGCGAGGGGAGAGCCGACTCCCGTCCGCGAAGGAGCACGCCATGCCCGTCGAGTTCCTCGGCATCGGAGCGACGAACGACGGCACCGAGACCCGTCCCCGCTCCGGCCCCGCCTTCGACCCCGAGTTCACCCTCGCCCTGGCCCGGGCGCACGAGGAGAGCGGCTGGGACCGCGTCCTGACGGCGTACTCGTCGGGCAGCCCGGACCCCGCGCAGGCCGCCGCCTACATCGCCGACCACACCGAGCGGCTGCAGCTGCTGCTCGCCCACCGGCCCAACGTCTCCTACCCGACCTTCACGGCGAAGACCGTCGCCACGCTCGACGCGATGTCCGGTGGCCGGCTCACCCTGCACGTGATCACCGGCGGCAACGACCACGAGCAGCAGCGCGAGGGCGACGTCCTGCCGAAGGACCGCCGCTACGACCGGACCCGCGAGGCCATCCAGATCCTCAAGCGGGCGTGGACCGAGCGCGAGCCGTGGGACTTCCACGGCGAGCACTACGACTTCTCCGACTTCGTGCTCGACGTCCGGCCCGCCCAGCAGCCGCGGCCCCGCATCTCGTTCGGCGGCTCCTCCCCCGCCGCGTACAAGGTGGGCGCCGAGGAGGCGGACATCTACGCGCTCTGGGGCGAGCCGCTGGCCGGCACCGCCGAGCAGATCGCGACGATCATCCAGCTCGCCAAGGAGGCCGGCCGCCCGGCGCCGACGTTCCAGGTGGCGTTCCGCCCGATCCTCGGCCGCACCGAGGAGGAGGCCTGGGAGAAGGCGCACGCGACCGTCGCCCGGATCCGCGAGCGCACCGCGGGCGGGCAGCAGCTCACCCGCCGGCACAAGCTGACCGACCCGGAGAACGCCGGTTCGCAGCGGCTGCTCGCCAGCGCCGCCGACGGCGAGCGGCACGACCGCGCGCTGTGGACAGTGACGGCCGCGGCCACCGGCGGCGCGGGCAACTCGACCGCGCTCGTCGGCACACCGGAGACGGTCGCCGCGGCGCTGATGGACTACTACGACCTCGGCGTCCGGATCCTGTCCGCCCGCGGCTACGACCTGCTCGAGGACGCGAAGGAGTTCGGCCGCGAGGTCATCCCCCTCGTCCGCCAGGAGGTCGCGAGGCGCGACGCCGCGGCCTGAGGTCGTGAGTGCCGATAGTCGCTATGGCGACTATCGGCACTCACAAGGGCTTGAAACGGGCCAATTTGCCGGTCGAGGCATGGCGCGGGATCCGGTCCACGGCGCGGACGGTGATCACGGCTCCGGGCAGACCGTAGGGCTCCAAAGCCTCCACCAGCGCCGCCACCACCGCCGACACGTCCGGGGAGCCGACGACCAGGACGTCCGCCCCGTCCGGGGTCTGGTGCACCTGGTACTCGGAGATCGTCGGGTCGGTGCCCAGGACGTACCGGAACGCGCTGGCCGGGACGAGCAGCCCGCCGTAGCGGAAGTCGTCGTCGCGTCGCCCGGCCACGGCGGCGACCCGCGGCATCGCGCTGCCGCACGGGCAGGTCCCGGGCAGCAGGGTGACCTCGTCGCCCAGGTCGTAGCGGACGAACGGGAACGTGCGGCCCGCCAGCCCGGTCGCGAGGGTGCGGGCGGCGGGCTCGTCCGGGCCGACGGGGCGGCCGTCGGCGTCCACCCGCTCGAGGATCACCTCGTCGTCCGAGATGTGCAGGCCGTCGCCCACCCCGCACCCGACGGCCTGGACGCCGATCTCCGTCGAGCCCCAGAGGTTGTGCACCGGGGCGCCCCAGGCCGCGCCGATCGCGGTCCGGTCCTCCTCGGTCAGCGGCTCGGAGTTGGTGCTCACCCGCAGCGGGCGGACGTCGAGCTCCCCGGCGAGCGAGGCCCGGGCGAGCCGGCCGATCACCGACGCGTACCCGACCAGCGCGGTCGGGCGGGCGTCGGCGACGGCCTTGACGACGTCGTCGAACGGCGCCGCGGCCGGGATCACGACGGTCTCCGTGGACGCGTCGGTGGCGACGTCGAACAACGGGGTGCTGGCGTGCGGCGGCCCGCCGGCCGAGAGCACGGCCAGCCGGGCAGGCCCGTCGACCCCGGCGGCGCGGTCGGCCCGGACCTGCCAGCGCCACGCCAGGCACGCGAGCGTGACGTACTGCTCCCAGTCCCACACGTACACGCCGCGCACGCCGCTCGACCCGCCGGAGCTGAACACCTGCTGCCCCTGCGGGGTGTACGAGAACCAGCGCTGCTCGGCGAGCACCCGTTCGGCCCCGGCGCGGTCCAGGCCCGGGGTGGTGACGATCGCGTCCCACTCCTCCTGGGCCTGCGCCTTGGTCATCACGGGCAGCCGCGCGAGGTCCGCGACGGTCGCCGTGGCCGGGTCGACCTCGCCCATCCGGGCGGCATGGAAGGACGAGCGCTCGCGTGCCCACCCGAGCAGCGCCCGGAGTCGCTCGGTGCGGTGCCGCTCGATCGCCGCGCGCGGCCGGTCGAGCTGCGCCACGTGGTCGTCGAGCGCGGCCCGCACCGCGCTGAGGTGCGCGGCGCGGAGCCGCTCGTAGGCGGTGCGGTCCTCGTCCGGCATCCGGACAGTGTGGGACCTCCCCGCCCCGTGGGGAACGGGTCAGAGGTCCGCGACCGCCGGGACGACCTCGCGCCCCAGCTCCCGCAGGGGCTCGAGCTCGGACACGTCCGGCATCAGGCCGTGGTACTCCTGGACGCCGAGCCCGGCGAGCTCCTCCAGGTGTGCGACCAGCTCCTTCGGGTCGCTCCCGTAGCCGCGGCCCATGACCGTCTTCTCGATGTCGTCGTAGTCGCGGCCGACCTCCTCGCACCGCTGCCGCAGTACGTCGAGCTTGTGCGGCAGCTCCGGCCCGTCGAACAGGTTGCACGCGTTCGCGTACTGCGCGACCAGCCGCAACGTCTTCTTCTCACCGCCGCCGCCGATGAGGATCGGCGGGTGCGGGCGGGTCAGCGACTGCGGCACGTTCAACGTCCGCTCGAGCCGGTAGTGCGTCCCCTCGAACGGGCCCTCGTCCGCGCTCCACATCTGCAGGCAGATGCGCAGCGTCTCCTCCAGCCGCTCGAACCGCTCCGCGGTCGACGGGAAGAACAGCCCGAGCCCGCGGGCCTCCTCGTCGTTCCAGGCGGCACCAATGCCGAGCCACGCCCGCCCCTTCGACAGCACGTCGAGGGTGGTGACGAGCTTGGCGAGCAGCCCCGGGTCGCGGTAGCTGACCGCGGTGACCCAGGCCAGCAGCTCGACGCGCTCGGTGCGCGCGGCCAGGTAGCCCAGCGTCGTGTACGCCTCCAGCATGTCGTTCTCGATCGGCCCCACGGGCCGGATCTGCCAGACGTGGTCCATCACGCTGACCCGTGCGATCCCGGCCTCCTCGGCCGTGACGGCGATCCGGGTGAGGTCGTCGGCGAGGCCCTGCGGGCCGCTCGGGTAGGTGAAGTCCGCGATGTGCAGGCCGAGTTTCACGCGCTCTCCTCACAGGTGGATGGTCCTCCGGTTACGACGCTAGCCCGGCCCGGCGCGGCGCGCCCGGCGCGAGCCTGGTCCCGTCGGTACCACCCTGAGCGCCTACAACACCGCCTGGGACTGGGTCACCCGCGCGGTGAGCCGGCCGCGGTCGTCGGTCACGTCGACGACCACCACGATCGCGGTGCGTCCCGCGTGCAGCACCCGGGCGGAGGCCTCGACCGCGCCGCCGGTCACCGGCCGGAGGAAATGGGTCGACGACGACGTGGTCGCCGTCCCCGAGGACCCCTCCGGCAGGTTGAGGAACCCGGCCCAGCCGCCGGCGGCGTCGGCCAGCGCGAGGGTGGCGCCGCCGTGCAGCAGGCCACCGCTGGTGCAGCGCTCGGGGGTCCACTCCAGCCGCAGCCGCACCTCGTCGCGGTCGGCCCGCACCGCCGTCGCACCGAGGACCTTCGTGAACGGCATGGCGGCGTACATCTGCTCGGTCGAGTCCATGACCGGGACTCTCGCGCGCGGGGGTGCCGTCGCGCCATGACCTCCGAGGTCATCGCCCGGCGCCGGGCGGCTTTGTACCGTTCGGGTCATGACAGCGGTGACGGTCCCGGTCGAGACGGCCTTCGGCGGGCTGCTGCGGGAGTGGCGGCAGCGCCGCCGGCTCACCCAGCTCGACCTCGGCAACAAGGCGGAGGTGTCGGCCCGGCACCTGTCGTTCCTGGAGACGGGGCGGTCGCGGCCGAGCCGCGAGATGGTGCTGCACCTGTCGGAGGAGCTCGACCTGCCGCTCCGGGCCCGCAACGAGCTGCTGGTGTCGGCGGGGTTCGCGCCGGCCTACTCCCAGCACTCGCTGCACTCGTCGGAGATGGCGGAGGTGCACAGCTCGCTGAACCGGCTGCTGGCGGCGCACGACCCGTTCCCGGCGGTACTGGTCGACGGGCAGTGGGACATGATCGACAGCAACCGGGCCGTCGCGGTGTTCGTCGAGCTCGTGGACCCGGGGCTGCTCGAGCCGCCGGCCAACGTGCTGCGGCTCGCCCTGCACCCGCGCGGGCTCGCCCGGTACGTCGAAGGCCTCGACGAGTACGCGGCGCACCTCGTCTCCCGGCTGCGCCGGCAGGCCGACCGCTCCGCCGACCCCGCCCTCGGGGCCCTGCTCGACGAGCTGGTCGGGCACTGCCGGACCCTCGGCCTCGACCCCGACGCCCACCCGCGCAACCGGGTTGTGCTGCCGCTGCGGCTCCGCCACCCCGACGGCCTGCTCACCTTCTTCTCGACGGTCTCGGTGCTGGGCGCGCCGCTGGACATCACCCTCGAAGAGGTGGCGGTGGAGTCCTTCTTCCCCGCCGACGCCCCCACCGCCGACTACCTGCGCAGGCGCTTCGGGTAGTCGGCGGCGGGGACGTCGGGGTCAGGCCAGGGCGGAGCGCAGGGCGTCGCCCGCCGTGTCCAGCGTCTCCCGGGCCTTGTCGATCACCCCGGCCATCTGGAAGAAGCCGTGGATCATGCCGTCGACCGGCAGCAGCCGGGCGTCGACGCCGGCCTCCCGCAGCTTCCCGACGTACGCGGCGCCCTGGTCGCGCAGCGGGTCGAACTCGGCGGTGACCACCAGCGCCGGCGGCAGGCCGGACAGGTCGTCCGCCCGGCCGGGCGAGACGCGCGGGTCGAGGCCGTCGTCGGGACTGGTCAGATAGCAGCCGAGGAACCACTCGATCCACGCCCGGGACAGCAGCGGGCCGAGCGCGTTCTCCCGCATCGACGGGCTGTCGTCGAAGCGGTCGGTCGCCGGGTAGACCAGCAGCTGGAAGGCGATCCGCGGCCCGCCCTGCTGCTTCGCCAGCTGCGACACCACGGCCGCGAGGTTCCCGCCCGCGCTGTCGCCGCCGACCGCCAGCCGCGCCGGGTCCCCGCCGAGGTCACCGATCTTCTCGGCAGCCCAGACGAGGGCGGCGTAGGCGTCGTCGACCGCGGCCGGGAAGCGGTGCTCGGGCGCGAGCCGGTAGTCCACCGCCGCGACGAGGCAGCCCGCGCGGGCCGCCAGCGCCCGACAGACGGCGTCGTGGCTCTCCAGGTCGCCGATCACCCAGCCGCCGCCGTGGTAGTAGACGAGCACCGGCAGCGGCCCGTCGCCCGGCGGCACGTAGATCCGGACCGGGATGTCGCCGCCGGGTCCGGGGGCGGCGGTGTCCTCCACCCGCGCGAGCTCGGCGGGCGGGCCGGCCAGGCCGGCGAGGTCCGCGATCATCGCCCGGCTCTCGGCGACGGTCAGGCTCTCCGGCGACTTCGCGCCCTGCTCGGCCATCTGCGCGAGCAGGGCCTCGATCTGCGGGTCGAGCGGCATGGTCAGGACCGTCCTTCCAGGAACGGGAGCACCTGCGCCACCACGGCGCCGGTCTGCTCGAGCTGCGGGAGGTGCCCCGCGTCCGGCACCCGGGCCAGCCGGGAGTCGCGCAGCCGCGAGGTGAACTCCTCGGCGTACGCGGGATCGACGAGCCGGTCCTGTTCACCCCACACGAGCAGGGTCGGCGCGCTCACCCGGTGGATGCGCCGGGACAGGCCCTTCTCCGGCAGCGGCCAGATGAAGTGCAGGATGCTGGCCATCCGCATCGCGGCCTCGAAGAGGGCCTGCGGGTCGTCGGCCGGCGGCGTGAGCATGGCCGCGAGGGGGCTCTCCGGGTCGGCGAGCACCAGCCCGGGCAGCGTCTCCGCCGGGATGCCCGCGATGTCCGGGATCGGGTGGTCGTCGCGCCAGAACCCCACGGGGCACAGCAGGACCAGGCGGGAGACCCGGCGCGGGGAGTTGGCGGCCAGCTCCGCGGCGACCATCCCGCCGAAGGAGTGTCCGACGACCCGGACGGAGTCCAGCCCGAGGGCGTCGAGCAGCTCGTCGTAGAACAGGACGAGCTCCCACAGGCCCGGCAGGTGCTCCAGGTCCTCGGAGACGTTCGCGCCGGGGTGCTCCACCGCGTACACGGTGTGGTGGCGGGCCAGCTCCTCGAGGAAGGGGTCCCACCACAGCCCGCCCGCACCGTGCAGGAACAGCAGGGGTTCGCCCGTGCCCGCCACCAGCACGCGGGCGGCGATGGGTCCGACCTGGACGATCCGCTCGTCGACCGGGGATTCCGTCGTCGTCATGCCTGCGCCCCCGTCACCGCTCGGCTGGCCGCCCCGGACGGCCACCACTCGTGGGTCCAGCCCTCCGCGTCCCAGATGTGCCGGATCCGCGGCATGACCTCCTCGGCGAAGAGCGTGATGTTCTTCTTCGTCAGCTCGTGCGGCATCGACCCGATCTGCAGCAGGGCGTGGAGGTTGCCCACCCGCAGCGTCTTCGCGACCTCGATCAGCCGGTCCGCGACCGTCGACGGGCTGCCGGCGATGATGAAGCCCTCCTCGTTGAGGGTCTTCCAGTTCTTCTCCAGCGCCGCGGCCGCGGCGATCGCGCCGGGCTGGTTGGTCTTGATCGCGAACTCGGTCGACTTGCGCGTGCGGTACCCCGGCGCCTCGAAGAAGTACGGCGGGATGTGCAGGCACTTGTTGAAGAAGTACGTGACGTGCTCGAGGTACTCCTGCTCCGCCCGCTCGTCCGTCTCGGACACGCAGATCTGCTGGGCGAACCCGGCGCGGAACGGGTTGCGGTCGACCCCGAGCTCGTCCATCTTCGCCCAGAAGCCGTCCATCAGCTTCTTGCCGAACTTCGCACCGAAGAAGGACAGGTAGCTGTAGGTGTAGTTCTTCGCCGCCGCGAGCTCCCAGGTCTCCACCGACCCGCCGCCGGCGAGCCAGACGGGCGGGTGCGGCTTCTGCAGCGGCTGCGGCCAGGGATTGACGTAGCGGAGCTGGTTGTAGCGGCCGTTGAAGGTGAACGGGCCGGGCCTGGTCCAGGCCTGCGTGATCAGGTCCTCCGCCTCGCGGAACCGCGGCCGGGTCTGGGTGGGCGGGATGCCGTAGCAGAAGTTGACGTCCATCGAGGTGCCGACGGGGAAGCCCGCGGCCAGCCGGCCGTTGGAGAGAACGTCGAGCATCGCGAACTCCTCCGCCACGCGGGTGGCGGGCGAGTACAGGGCGAGCGTGTTGCCCAGCACCATGATCGCGGAGTTGTTGGGGGTGCGCCGGGCCAGCGCCGCGGCCATGAGGTTCGGCGAGGCCATGAAGCCGTAGCCGTTCTGGTGGTGCTCGTTCACGCCGACCCCGTCGAAGCCGAGCCGGTCGGCCAGCTCCAGCTCGTCGAGGTTCCACTGGTAGTACTGCGCGACCTTCCGCGGGTCGCACAGCTCGGTGTTGGGCGGGGTGATCCAGATGCTCTCGTAGCGCTGCTCGAAGTCGGCCGGGAGGTCCCGGTAGGGCATCAGATGGAAGAAGATCGACCGCATCGGCTCTCCACTCCGTCGGGGTGATCCGGGTCACCTCGATCCTGCGGAGCGGGGGTGGGCCGAGTCATGCACCTGCCTGCCGGAATCCGGCCGATCCCTGCCAGCGGTCCGGGCCGGCGTCCCGTCGGCGCCCGGTCAGCGGCGCAGGGCCGCACGGTAGGCGCTCGGCGACGTGCCGAAGCGCGCGCGGAAGGCCCGGGAGAAGTGGCTGGAGTCGCTGAAGCCCCAGTTCCGGGCGATCAGCGCGACGGGCACGGAGCCGGCGGCCAGCTCGGCGCGCGCCCGCAGCAGGCGCCGGCCGCGGATGTGCGCACCGACCGTGTCGCCCGAGGACTCGAAGGCCCGGTACACCGTGCGCACCGACACCCCGTGCGCGGCCGCGATCGCCGCCGGGGTGATCTCCTCGCCGAGGTGCCGGTCGATCCACGCCTCCATCGCCGCGCGCAGCCCGGGCCCGTGCGGCGCGTCGCCCGTGGCCCGGACCAGGCCTGCGACCAGCTCCAGAGTGGCGTTGCGGGCCGCCGCGACGGCCGAGGGCGGCAGCTCCCCCGATCCGGCCAGCAGGTCGAGGTAGGCGACGAGCAGCCGTGCGGCCGGCTCCGCGCCGTCGAGCGGCCGGTCCCCGATCGACCAGCCGCGGCCCAGGACCTCGTCGAGCGCCGACCGGCGTGTGATCAGCGTGCGCTTGGCGAAGCGGCCCCGCACCGAGAAGCGGGCGGGCAGCCGCCCCTCCCACACCAGCAGGTCCCCCGGGCGCAGCTGGCGCCCGTTCTCGCCCTGCATCATCAGCTCGCCGCCGGACCGCGTGACGAGCACGCCGACCAGGTCGTCGTCCGCGCTGCCGATGCGGGAGCGCGGCCGCACGCCGTCGCAGGGATCGGACTCGCAGTCGACGAGCTCGAGGTCACCGATCCGCCGGCGCCGGACGACGCCGTGGAAGGGCCGCGGCGGCCGGCCGGCGGCGAACCGCAACCGCATGGGCGCGTGCGACTCCGAGACGACCTGCTCCCAGAGCTCCTCGCGGTCCCCCTCGGCCACCCCCGCGAGGGAGTACTCCTCCGGGCCGGACTCCTCGGTCCCCGACGCGGTGCACACGGCGGTCACGGGCGCCTCCCCTCCGCGGGCCGACCTCGGCGTCGGCGGGCGTCGGCTCCATCATGGCCGCCTCTCGAACGTTCGTGAATCCTCCGCCCGCACCCCACCGCTGGCATGCTCGGAGGCATGGCACGGCGATTCGAGTACAAGGTGATCCAACTCCGCGAGGGCCTGATCGGCGGGAAGCTGTCCGGGGACAAGCTGGAGAAGATCCTCAACGGCGAGGCCGGCGACGGCTGGCAGCTCAAGACCATCACCAGCGCGGACGTGAAGGGGCGGCTCGGCCCCGGTGGTGTCGAGGGCCTGCTGGTCACCTTCGAGCGGCCGGTGGCATGACGGGCACGACCGTGCGCCCGCCCTTCCACCTCGCGATCCCGGTCGACGACATCGACGCCGCCCGGCGCTTCTACGGCGAGGTCCTCGGCTTCCCGCGCGGCCGGTCCGCCGGGGCCTGGACGGACTGGGACGTGCACGGCCACCAGGTCGTCACGCACCTCGTCCCGGGCCACCGCGGCGTCGCCGGCCGCAACCCCGTCGACGGGCACGAGGTCCCGGTCCCGCACTTCGGCGTGGTCCTGCCGGTGCCGGAGTTCACCGCCCTGGCCGAGCGGGTGCGGGCGGCGGGCGTGGAGTTCGTGATCGAGCCGTACGTCCGGTTCGCCGGCGAGCCGGGCGAGCAGCACACGATGTTCTTCCTCGACCCGGCCGGCAACGCCCTGGAGTTCAAGGCGTTCGCGGACCTGGACCAGCTGTTCACGGTCTGACAGCATCTCCGGCCGTGGTCGACGACCGGCCGGCACGGGTCGAGGACGTGCACGCGCTCGCCGCCGGGATGCCGCACGTCACGCGCGTCGACGGCACCGGCGGCAACGCGGTGTACCAGGTGGGCGGCAAGTCGTTCGTCTTCTTCCGCACGCCCCGCCCCGACGCCGTCGACCCGAACACCGGCGAGCGCTACGACGACGTCATCGTCTTCTGGGTCGGCGGCGACGAGGACAAGGCCGCGATGGTCCAGGACCCCGGCTCGCCCTTCTTCACCACGCCGCACTTCAACGGCCATCCGTCGGTGCTGATCCGGGCCTCGCGCCTGCACGAGATCGGCCGCGACGAGCTCGCCGAGGTGGTGCAGGACGCCTGGCTGTCCCGTGCCTCGGCGAAGCGGGCGCGGGACTGGCTCGCCGCCCACGGGACCGCCGACGCCTGAACCGGTCGTCCACGAGGGAGAGGCTGGGTAGGGTCCGGGCGTGAGCGAACTCGTCCACCGCGACACCACCGACGGCGTCGCGACGATCACCCTCGACTCCCCCGCCAACCGCAACGCGCTGTCGGCACAGCTGCGCCGCGAGCTGATCGCGCACCTCGACGCCGCGATCGGCGACGACGAGGCGCGGGTGATCGTGCTGACCCACACCGGCCCCGTGTTCTGCGCCGGGATGGACCTCAAGGAGTCCCGGGGGCGCAGCGCCGAGCAGCAGGGGGTCACCGAGGTCCCGCGGATCCTCGAGACGATCTGGACCTCGCCGACCCCCGTCGTCGCCCGGCTCACCGGTCCGGCCCGCGCCGGCGGGGTCGGCCTGGTCGCCGCCTGCGACATCGCCGTGGCCGCGGACACCGCCACCTTCGCCTTCACCGAGGTCCGGCTCGGTGTGGTGCCCGCGGTCATCTCCGTGACCGTGCTCCCCCGGCTGCTGCCGCGCGCCGCACACGAGCTCTTCCTCACGGGCGAGACCTTCGACGCCGCCCGCGCCGCGTCGATCGGGCTGCTCAACCGCGCGGTGCCCGCCGACGAGGTCGACGCCGAGGTCGCCCGGTACGTCGACATGCTCCGGCTCGGCGCCCCCGGCGCGCTCGCGGGTGTGAAGGAGCTGCTGCGCCGCGAACGCCCGAGCTCCATGTCCGCGGAATTCGCGCAGATGAACGCCCTGTCCGCGGACTACTTCGCCGGCGAGGAGGGCCAGGAGGGGATCCGCGCCTTCGGCGAGAAGCGCAGGCCCAGCTGGGTCACGCCGGGCTGAGCGGAGCCTGCGGAGCGAACATCGGCGCTGAGCGGAGCCTGCGGAGCGAACATCGGCGCTGAGCGGAGCCTGCGGAGCGAACATCGGCGCTGAGCGGAGCCCGCGGAGCGAAAACCGCGCCGAGGGTCAGGGCCGCCAGGCCGGGTCCCGCCCGCTCACCCCGAGCGCCCGCTCCAGTGCGGGTGCCGCGGGATCGACGGGCACCTCCGCGCCGATCCACCCGGCCTCGCGGCCCATCGACGCCATGCCGCCCATCGCTTCCAGCGCGGCCTCGCCGAGGGCCGGGGACACGCTGAACGGCTGCCCGGTGGCCACGGCGAGGTCCCACGCGTGCACCACGAACTCGCCGGTCATCATCGCGCCGATCGCGGCGGCGGGCATCGGGCCGCCGCCCAGGTGCGACTCGCCCTCCCACACCCGCGGGTCCGCCCAGGCCGCGGCGGCCGCGGCGCCCTCCTTCTCCGCGGCGGCGGCCCACTCCGGCTCCGGCAGGTCGCGCAGGAAGGGCGCCCGCGAGTCGGCGGACCACGCCTCCGGCCACGGCTCGCGGGTCGCCGAGTGGTGCGCCAGCAGGAAGCCGAACGCGAGGTGGTTCACCAGGTCGGCGACGGTGTAGTCGGAGCACGGGGTCGGGTCGGCGTACCGCTCGGCCGCGGCGCCGCGGATCGCCGCGACGGCGAGGTCGACGGCGTCGGTGAACAGCGTCTGATCGGTCATGTCCCCCAGCCTCGTCGGCCCCCAGCGCCGCGCATTGCACATTCGCGCCACGTACCCTGGAGATCGTGCAGAACGCCCTGGCCGCGCCCCTCGACGAGGCGCTCGACCTGCTCGCCGGGCGCCCGCTCGTCGCCCTGACCGGGGCCGGGCTCTCCACCGACTCCGGCATCCCGGACTACCGCGGCCCCGGCTCCCCGCTGCGCCGACCGATGACCTACGGCGAGTTCGTGTCGGGCCCCGCGGCGCAGCGCCGGTACTGGGCGCGCAGCCACGTCGGGTGGGCCCGGATGCGCCGGGCCGTGCCGAACCCGGGGCACCTCGCCCTCGTCGACCTCGAACGCCGCGGCGTGCTCCGCGGCCTGATCACGCAGAACGTCGACGGCCTGCACGGCGAGGCCGGCCACCGCGAGCTGATCGACCTGCACGGCCGGATCGCGGACGTCGTCTGCCTGGCCTGCCGCGAGATCAGCCCGCGCGCCGCGCTGCAGGAGCGCTTCGAGGCGGCCAACCCCGGGTTCGCCGACTCGGTCGGCCCGGAGATCGAGACCGCGCCCGACGGCGACGTCCTGCTGGAGCGGACCGAGGGCTTCCGGCTGGTCGGCTGCGCCACGTGCGGTGGCCCGCTCAAGCCCGACGTCGTGTTCTTCGGGGAGAACGTGCCGAAGGGGCGGGTGGTCCGCGCCTACGCGATGGTCGACGCGCTGCGGACCGCCGGCGGCGCGCTCCTGGTCGCCGGCTCCTCGCTGACCGTCATGTCCGGCCTGCGGTTCGTGAAGCACGCCGCGAAGCACGACGTGCCGGTGGTCATCGTGAACCGCGGCGAGACCCGCGGCGACCCGCTCGCCGCCCTGCGCGTCGACGCCGGCTGCTCCGAGGTGCTCTCCGCGCTGGCCGGCGCGTGCGGCGGCGCGATGCAGGAAGTGCGGGACACCCCGATCCCGGAGTGGCGGGACCTGGCCCCCTGATCAGGGTCGTCTGCGGCGCGCCAGCGCGTCCGTCGCCACACCGGCGGCCCGGTCCAGCAGCCCCGCGACGGCCCAGCACAGCGGCAACACCACCACGATCGCCAGCCCGACCTGCAGCGGGAACGCGAGCTGCGTCAGCCACAGCTCCACTGCGTCCCACCAGTCCGCGATCGCCCTCGCCACGGTTCACACGGTAGCGCCGGGTCCGGCGGGCTAGGTTCTGGGCATGTTCGCCGTCTACGCCGCTGAGCCCAACGCCGACGCTCCGCTCGACTCGCTGACCGTCGGCGAGCGCCCCGACCCCGAGGTCCCCGAGGGCTGGGTGAAGGTGCGGGTCACCGCCGCCAGCCTCAACATGCACGACCTCTGGACTCTCCGGGGCGTCGGCATCAAGCCCGAGCAGTTCCCGATGATCCTCGGCTGCGACGGCGCCGGCACCCTCGAGGACGGCACCGACGTCGTCCTGCACTCGATCATCGGGGACCCGACGTGGAGCGGGGACGAGACGCTCGACCCCAAGCGCACGCTGCTCACCGAGAAGCACCAGGGCGCGATGGCCGACTACGTCGTGGTCCCGAAGCGCAACGCGATCCCCAAGCCCGACGGCATCACGGCGAGCCAGGCCGCCGTCATGGGCACCGCGTGGCTGACCGCCTACCGGATGCTGTTCACGAAGTCCGGCCTGCACCCCGGCCAGACGATGCTGGTGCAGGGCGCGTCCGGCGGCGTCTCGACGGCGCTGGTCCAGCTCGGCCGCGCGGCCGGGATGACGGTCTGGGTGACCGGACGCACGGAGGACAAGCGCAACCTCGCCGAGAAGCTCGGGGCGCACGCCGTCTTCGAGTCCGGCGCGAAGCTCCCCGGCAAGGTCGACGCCGTGTTCGAGTCGGTCGGCGAGGCCACCTGGAAGCACTCCATGCGCGCCCTGCGGCCCGGCGGCGCGATCATCTGCTGCGGCTCGACGAGCGGGCCCAACCCGGGCGCCGACCTGCAGCGGCTGTTCTTCCTCCAGCTCCGCGTGGAGGGGTCGACGATGGGGACGCGGCAGGAGCTGGCGGACCTGCTGAGCTTCGTCGCCAACGCCGGCATCACCCCCGAGATCGGCCTCGAACTGCCCCTCGACCGGGCCGAGGAGGGCTTCCGAGCGATGCTGGACGGGGACACAGCGGGCAAGATCGTGTTCACGCACTGACACCGGCAACGTTGCTGTCGCGGTCTTCTCCTCGCGAATTGCGGCAATCGGGCCGGACAGCAAGTACAGTCGGTCATCGTGCCTGAGCCACTTAGTCCCACGGCGCCGGGGCACGGTCGGACCATGACCGTCCCGGCGCCGCGCGTCCCCGGTCTCGTCGAGCTCCTCGATCGGGTCGAGCGCGCCGTCGCGGCGTCGCTCACCCCGGCCACCTCGGCGCAGGGCGTCAGCCGCGACGGCTGGCGGGTCCTGCTGATGCTCGCCCGCGGCGGAGGCCGCAGCATGGGTGAGATCGCCTCGCACACCGCGCTCCCGGCCCCCACCGCGACCCGCGTCGTCGACCGCCTCGTCGCCGACGGGCACGCGTACCGGCAGAACGACCCGGTGGACCGAAGACGGGTGCTGGTGCATCTCGCCGCGGGCGGCCGCGAGGTCGTGGAGCGCGTGTGCGGGAGCATCGAGCGCCGGGTGGGCACCGCACTCGGCGCCGTCCGGACCCCGGAACGCGTGCAGCTCGCCCGCCTCCTCGACGACCTGGCGAACCCCGACCCCGAGTAGAGCTCCCCCAGCGACCTCGAGCTCCCCGGCTCCCCCCCGTACCCGGCTCAGCAGCGACGCCGGGCCCCGTCATCCTCGGTCCCCGCGCCGAGGCCTGCCTCGCGGCTACTTCTTCGCCTTGTCCGCGCTGGACTCGGTGGACAGCGCCGCCACGAAGGCCTCCTGCGGCACGTCGACCCGACCGATGGTCTTCATGCGCTTCTTGCCCTCCTTCTGCTTCTCCAGCAGCTTGCGCTTGCGGCTGATGTCGCCGCCGTAGCACTTCGCGAGGACGTCCTTGCGGATCGCGCGGATGGTCTCGCGCGCGATGATGCGCGACCCCACGGCCGCCTGGATCGGCACCTCGAACTGCTGGCGCGGGATCAGCTCGCGCAGCTTCGAGGCCATCGTGGTGCCGTAGGAGTACGCCGCGTCCTTGTGCACGATCGCCGAGAACGCGTCCACCGGCTCGCCCTGCAGCAGGATGTCCACCTTGACCAGGTCGGAGACCTGCTCGCCGGCCTCCTCGTAGTCGAGGCTGGCGTAGCCGCGGGTGCGGGACTTGAGCGCGTCGAAGAAGTCGAAGATGATCTCCGCGAGCGGCATCGTGTACCGCAGCTCGACGCGGGTCTCGGACAGGTAGTCCATGCCGCCGAGCTGGCCGCGGCGGCTCTGGCAGAGCTCCATGATCGCGCCGATGAACTCCGACGGCGCCAGGATCGTCACCTTGACGATCGGCTCGTGGATCTCGGCGACCTTGCCCGTGGGCCAGTCCGACGGGTTGGTCACGGTCAGCTCGGTGCCGTCGTCGGTAAACACCTGGTAGACGACGTTGGGCGCGGTGGAGATGAGGTCGAGGTCGAACTCGCGCTCCAGCCGCTCCCGGGTGATCTCCAGGTGCAGCAGGCCGAGGAACCCGCAGCGGAAGCCGAAGCCCAGCGCCGCCGAGGTCTCCGGCTCGTAGGTGAGCGCGGCGTCGTTGAGCTGCAGCTTGTCCAGAGCCTCGCGCAGGTCCGGGTACTGCGATCCGTCCACCGGGTAGAGGCCGGAGTAGACCATCGGGCGCGGTTCGCGGTAGCCGGTCAGCGGCTCGGTGGCCCCGCGCCGCTGGGAGGTGACGGTGTCGCCGACCTTCGACTGCCGGACGTCCTTCACCCCGGTGATCAGGTACCCCACCTCGCCGACGCCGAGGCCCTCGGTGGGCTTGGGCTCGGGCGAGACGATCCCGACCTCGAGCAGCTCGTGGGTGGCGCCGGTGGACATCATCTTGATCCGCTCGCGCGGGACGATCCTGCCGTCGACGACCCGGATGTAGGTGACGACGCCGCGGTACGTGTCGTACACGGAGTCGAAGATCATCGCGCGGGCCGGGGCGTCGGACTCGCCGACGGGCGCGGGGATCTGCTTCACGCACTCGTCGAGCAGCGCCTCGACGCCCATGCCCGTCTTCGCGCTGACCCGCAGCACGTCCTCGGGCTCGCAGCCGACGATGTGCGCGATCTCGGCGGCGTAGCGGTCCGGGTCCGCCGCGGGCAGGTCGATCTTGTTGAGGACCGGGATGATCGTCAGGTCCTTCTCGAGCGCCAGGTAGAGGTTCGCCAGCGTCTGCGCCTCGATCCCCTGCGCGGCGTCGACCAGCAGGATCGCGCCCTCGCAGGCCTCCAGCGCCCGCGAGACCTCGTAGGTGAAGTCGACGTGGCCGGGGGTGTCGATCAGGTGCAGGACGTGCTCGGTGCCGTCGACGGTCCACGGCAGCCGGACGTTCTGCGCCTTGATCGTGATGCCGCGCTCGCGCTCGATGTCCATCCGGTCGAGGTACTGCGCGCGCATGGCGCGCTCGTCGACCACGCCCGTGATCTGCAGCATCCGGTCGGCCAGCGTCGACTTGCCGTGGTCGATGTGGGCGATGATGCAGAAGTTCCGGATGCGCTCCGGCGGGGTGAACGTGCGGTCGGCGTACGTCGTCACTCAGACATCCATTCCGGTACGGGGTCGTGTCCATCGTCCCACGTCGCCCGATCGGGCCGTGCAGGCCCGCGCACGTGTGAGACGGACCACCGTCGGGTATTCGCCGCCATGGATCCCGTGAGCACCGGTACCCCCTCGTCGTCCGGCGCCCCGGTACGGCCCGCGCCCACCGGGCCGGGACCGGACCCTGCCGCCGACCCCACCACGCGGGCGTTCCCGCAGGCCCACGCCGGCCCCCGGGATTGGGTCGGCAGCACCGTGCGCGGGCGGGCCGGGAACACCGTCGGGAAGCTCACGGACGTCGTCGACGGTCCCGACGGGACCCCGTGGGGCGTCGTGCAGCCGCGGCTCGGCGGCGCCCGCACCATCCCCCTGAGCGGCGCCGCCCCGGACGACCGCGGAATCACCGTGCCGATCGACCGGCGCACCCTGCGCAGCGCCCCCGCGCGCCGCGAACCCGACGCCGACCTGGCCCAGCACTACACCAGCCGCGGTGCGCTGACCGCCGCCCACGAGTACCAGCACCAGCGGTTCGGCGGGCTGAAGATCGGCTCGGCCTTCTTCGGCTGGCTCGTCGCCGTGGGCCTCACGGTCCTGCTCGGCGCGCTCGCGTCGCTCGTCGTCCGGCTCGCCGGGGTGTCGCCGGACATGAGCGGCGGACCGGGCCAGGACCCGCGGATGCTCGGTGTCGCCGGCGGGATCGTCGCGGTCGCGGTGATGCTGCTGGCCTACTACGCCGGTGGCTACGTCGCCGGCCGCCTCGCCCGGTTCGACGGCGCCCGCAACGGCGTGGCGGTGTGGGCGATGGGCCTGGTCGTCACGGTCGCGGTGTCGATCGCCACCGCGGTCACCGGCACCACGGACAGCGTGTTCGCCGCACTGCGCGTGCCGGGCGTCGCGATCTCCGGCGAGTCGTTGACCCTGTCCGGCGTGATCGCGCTGCTGATCGCGGCAGTCGTCGCGCTGATCGGCGCGGTCGTCGGCGGCAAGGCCGGCGAGCGCTACCACCGCCGGGTGGACCGGGCGGCCGAGACGGCGCTCACCCCCTGAACGCCCAGCTCGGCGGGGGTCGTGAGTGGCCGGTGACCCTCTAGGGGCAGTCGGCACTCACGGGGTTCCGGGGCTGTTGCCGTCCCACTCGTCGAGCGGGGCACAGTGCCACCGCCAGTTCTCCAGCCGCGGCCGCGCACCCAGGGGTGCACGGCCGTTGGCCCAGCGCAGGGTGGGCCAGGAGCGTTCGTCGTGCGGCGCCCACGGGAACAGCCGGCGGACGACGTGGGCGGCGAGGTGCGCGTCGGGCTCGAAGGCGAGCCCGAGCCCGCGGGCGGCGTCGTCGGTGTGCACCAGGAGCTCGTCGCAGGCCATCGCGGCGAACCCCGACGGATCGGCGGTCCCGTCCGGGTGGAAGCCGCGGACGTCGTCGTCGCAGGCGTCGATCGTGGCGGCCAGCACGAACGCCCCGGCCCGCACGGCCGCCACCAGGGTCGCCGGGGGCCGGTCGGCGTGCACCCGCAGCTCGAGGGCGTCGATCTCGGCCGGCCCGCCCGCCAGGTCCGCCGCGTAGAAGTGCAGCACCCGCGCGACGTGCGCGACGACCTCGGACACCGTCATGTCCAGCGTGCCCGCCCGCGCCGACCAGTCCCGCTGAAGCGTGCCGCCGAGCAGGCCGGTGCAGGCGGCGGCCGCGGTTCGCACGTCGTCGCTGCGCACCCGCCCACGGTAGGAGGCCCGACCCTCCCGCGACACCCCGTGCCACCCGGGCGGGGGTGTGTGCCGGCCGCCGGAGCGGGCATCCCTCCGCCGTGCCCGATCATGGTCTGCTCCCCGGGGTACGGCGGATCGCCGTGCTCCGCGCCAACGGCCTCGGCGACTCCCTCGTCGCCCAGCCCGCCCTCGCGGCCCTGCGCGCCGCCTACCCCGACGCCACGATCACGCTCGCGACCTCCGCGCCGGTGGCCGAGCTGCTGCGCGGGCGTCCCTTCCCGGTCGACGAGGTGCTGGAGGCGCCGCGGGTGTCCGGCGTGCGCGGGGAGGTCGGCGGGCCGCCCGACGACGCACCCGAGGTCGTCGAGGAGTTCTGCGCGGCGATGCGGGCCCGGGAGTTCGACCTCGCGGTGCAGCTGCACGGCGGCGGCGGCAACGCCAACCCGCTGCTGCTGCGCTTCGGCGCCCGCGTGACGGCCGGCAGCCGCGCGGAGGACGCCCCCGCGCTGACCCGGACCATCCCCTGGACGCCGTTCCAGCACGATGTGATGCGCTGGCTCGAGGTCGTCGACCTCGTCGGGGCCCGGCCGGTCACGCTGCGGCCGGAGCTCACGGTCACCGACGCGGACCGCGCCGCCGCCGACGCCGCCCTCCCGGCCCTGCACGGCCCGCTCGTCGTGCTGCACCCCGGTGCGACCGACGTCGGCCGGCAGTGGCCGCCCGAGCGGCTCGGCGAGGTCGGCCGCGCGCTCGCGGAGCAGCGCGGCGCCTGCGGCGCGGTGATCGGCGGGAAGGCCGACCTGGAGCTCGGCGAGCAGGTCCGCGCCGGGCTCGGCGACGCGCCCGTCCTCGACCTCGTCGGCGCGCTCGACCTGAACGGGCTCGTGGGCGTGCTCGAGCGGGCGGACCTGGTGGTGGGCAACGACTCGGGGCCGCGTCACATCGCCGAGGCCGCCGGCACCCCGACCGTCGGCGTGTTCACCCGGGCCAACCTCATCGACGTCAGCCCGCTGTTCCGCGCCCGGCACCGGGTCGTCGTCGACTGGGAGAGCCGCTGCGCGGTCTGCGGCGACCCGTACCTCGGCCGCAGCTGCGGGCACGAGGCCACGGTGCTCGCGGGGGTCGAGGTCCCCGAGGTCCTCGACGCCGCGCTCGCCCTGCTGCCGGGGTAGGCGCCCGGGGCGGCCGGGCAGGTCTCGTGCCTCGCCCGGCTCGGTGCGCGTCGCGATCTCCGGCCCCTCCTCGTCGTCGCGCACCTCGGGGTCGACGTCGGCGGTGCAGAACGTGCACGTCGTCGCGTCCACCGGGATGAACTCCATGCAGTACGGGCACTCACGGCTGCCCTGCGCACGGTCCTCGGAACCGGGCGCGCCGGGGTCTTCCCCCGTCCGGCGGGGACAGCGGGCGGATCAGACCGAGCGGGGCGCTCGGGCCGTACCGGGTGTGGTGGTCAGACCTCCGCCCAGAACCGGTCCAGCACGGCGGCACCGCGCTCGGGGTCCTGCGTCATCCACCAGTGCCCGAGCCCGGCGAGCACCTCGACGCGCGCGCCGGCGCGGGCGGCCGCCCGGTGCCGCTGCTCCTCGGTGCCGACCATGTGGTCCTCGCTCGGCACGAGCGCGAGCCCGGGGCGCGCGGCCGCCTTCTCCAGGTCCTTGCCCAGCTCCGCCATGACCGGCTGCGCGGCGGAGCGGTAGAGGCGCAGGATCGAGTCGGTCATCGGCTCGTCGAACGCGGCCGCGATCCGCTCGGCCACGGGCGCCGCCATCCCGAACCCGGACAGCCGCTCGGCACGCGCGGCCGGACCGGCGGCGAGCATCCCCGCCACCGCCTGCTCACCCACGCCCGGCTGCTGCCACGCCTGGGCCAGCTCGTGCCACACGTAGTCCGGGTCGAAGATGCCGACGACGTCCGACACCCAGCTGCGCAACAGGTCCGGCCGGGCCGTCGCGACGTTCACGACGTGCCCGCCGCCCCAGTCGTGTCCCACCAGGTCGACCGGGCCGTCGGCCGCCACGATCGGCTCGAGCTCCCGGATCAGCCAGTCCCGGTACTCGAGCACGGTCGCGCCGAAGCCCTCCGGGACGGGCGCGCCGAAGCCCGGCGGGGCGAGCCGGACCACGGGCGCGCGATCCAGGTGCGGGACGAGCAGGTCCCACACCGCGGGGGTCTCGGGGTTGCCGTGCACCAGGACGACGGTCATGGGGGCACCCTACGAGCCCTCACCGACAGTTGCGGGGCCGTCGGCCGCACGGTGTCCGCGCACCGCGAAACCGCGTGGCCGATGACCTTCGCGCCCGGATAGCGTCACCACGTACGTGAGATCCACGTACGACGTCCCCCGATCGGAGAACCCCGCATGACCGCGCCCGACGCACCCCCCAGTTCCGTCGAGGTGCCCCGGTCGGCGTCGACGGTCGTCTGGCTGCTGGTGGGCTCCGCGTTCGTCATGATCCTCAACGAGACGATCATGAGCGTCGCGCTGCCCGTCCTGGTCACCGACCTCGGGATCACGGTCGGCACGGCCCAGTGGCTGACCTCGGGCTTCCTGCTCACGATGTCGGTGGTCATCCCGATCACCGGCTTCCTCCTGCAGCGCCTCACCCCGCGCACCGTCTTCCTCGCCTCGATGTCGCTCTTCAGCCTGGGCACGCTGATCTCGGCGGCCGCGCCCGGCTTCGGCCTGCTCATGACGGGGCGCGTCGTGCAGGCGCTCGGCACCGCCGTCATGATCCCGCTGCTGATGACCACGGTGATCCGGCTCGTCCCGGCCGAGCGCCGCGGCGCGACGATGGGCACGATCACGGTGGTCATCGCCGTCGCGCCGGCCGTCGGCCCGACGATCTCGGGCGTGATCCTGTCCACACTGGGCTGGCGGTGGATGTTCATCGTGATCCTGCCGATCGCGCTGCTCGCGCTGGCCGCCGGCGCCACCTGGCTGCGGCTCGACAGCGAGACCCGGAGGATCCCGCTGGACTGGCTGTCCGTCGTGCTGTCGGCGCTGGCCTTCGGCGGGCTCGTGTTCGGACTCTCCAGCATCGGCGAGGCCGCGCGCGGCGAGGCGCTGCTGCCGCCGTGGGCGCCCACGCTGGTCGGGGTGGCCGCGCTCGCGGTGTTCGTGTTCCGGCAGCTCCGGCTGCAGCGGGACGGCCGCGCGCTGCTCGACCTGCGCCCGCTCGGCTTCCGCCCGTTCGCGGTGTCGCTGGTGCTGGTCGTGCTCGGCATGATGGCGCTGTTCGGCGTGCTGATCCTGCTGCCGCTCTACCTGCAGGACGTGCTCGGCGTCTCCGCGTTCGTGACCGGGCTGGCGGTGCTGCCCGGCGGCCTGGTGATGGGTCTGCTCGGCCCGTTCGTCGGCCGGCTCTACGACCGCGTCGGCGCCCGCCCGCTCGTCATCCCCGGCACCGCGGTGCTGGCGTTGTCGCTGTGGGGCTTCACGACCGTGGGCGCCTCCACCCCGGTCCCGATTCTGATCGGCATGCACGTTCTGCTCGTGATCGGGCTGTCGTTCATGTTCACCCCGCTCATGACGGACGCGCTGGGCCGGCTGCCGAGCGAGCTCGACTCGCACGGCAGCGCGATCCTCGCCACGCTGCAGCAGGTCGCGGGCGCGGCGGGCACGGCGCTGTTCGTCACGCTCATGGTCGTGTTCGCGGCCACGCCCGGTGTCGCGGCCGACGTCCCCGGCGCCCGGGCGGCGTTCCTCTGCGCGGCGGTGATCGCGACCGTCGCCCTGCCGGTCTCGCTGCTCGTCGGCGGGAAGAAGCAGGTCGCGGGGGCCCCCGCGGCCGCCTGACGGATCCCGGTGAACGGCGCTCTCGCTCATACCTGGTGAGCGAGAGCGCCGTTCGTGCACG
>NZ_JBEZDN010000034.1:0-63213 GCF_040648315.1 Pseudonocardia sp. NPDC049154 | reverse complement strand
CGCGGCGGCCCGCAGCGGCAGGACGTGCCCCGGGCGGATCAGGTCGCCGGCCGCGGTGCCCGGATCCGCCAGCGCGGCGACCGTCCGCGCCCGGGCGGACGCGGAGATGCCCGTCCCGGTGCCCACCAGGTCCACCGCGGTCAGCGGACCGTGATCGGTGCCGCTCGTGCCGGCGCGCTGGGGCACGAGGCGCAGTCGAGTGCACGTCGCCGCGTCCAACGCCGCACCCACGAGCCCGCTGCCGTGCCGGACCACGAACGCGAGCACCTCCGTCGTGGCGCGCTCCGCGGCGAAGACGAGAGCCGAGGTCTCCCCGGTCTCGTCCCCCAGCACGACGGGCCGGCCCGCCGCGATCCGCAGGACCGCCCGCCGCACCTCGGCGAGGTCGGCGGCGAGGCTGCCGGTCACCGCACCGCGGGCTGGGCCGCGTGGCTGACCTCGAAGTCCGCGAGGTCCGGACGCTCCAGCATCGACCAGTAGCGCAACACGGGCCACGGCGCGTTCGTGACGACCCGGCCGGTGCCGTTGCGGTAGTAGTTGTCCACGCCGTCGATCCCGTAGACCATCCGCGCGTTGGCCGCATCGAGCTCGGCGTTGTAGGCCTCGAACGGCTCAGGACGGCACTCCAGCGACCCGATCCCGTCCGAGACCATGCGGGTCAGCGCCTCGGTGACGTACTTGGCCTGCGCCTCGGCGATCGTGATCCAGCTGCCGCCGGGTGGGTTGGTGTTGGGGCCGTAGAGGAAGAACAGGTTCGGGTAGCCCGGGGCGGTGATGCCCAGGTGGGCGCGGCCGTCGTCGTCCGCCCACTCACGGCGCAGCTCGCGTCCCGCCCGACCGGTGATCTCCATCGGGGCCAGGAAGCGCTGCTGGTGGAAGCCGGTGCAGAGGATCACGACGTCGACCGTCCGCACCTCGCCGGAGTCCGTCACGATCCCGTCCGCGGTATAGCCGGCGAGCCCCTCGGTGATCAGCTCCACGTGCTCCTTGCGGAGGGTGGCGAACCAGCCGTTGTCCAGCAGCAGCCGCTTGCCCAGCACGGGATAGCTCGGCAACGACCGTTCGAGCAGGTCGTCGCGGCCGTCGAGCTGCATCTGCAGGTAGCCGGTGAAGAGCTTGCGGAAGGCGTCGGACAGGCCGTTGACCGAGTTCCTGCCGCGGTCCCAGTCCGGGTCGACGACCTGGGCCGGGTACAGGCGCTCGGTGTAGAGCCAGTACAGCCGGAAGCGGTACCAGTTGCGATAGAAGGGCACGTGGTCGAACAGCCAGTGCTGGTCGGTCTTCACCGGCCTGAAGTAGTACTCGTTCGGCGCGATCCACTGCGGCGCCTTCTGCAGCACGGTCAGCGCGGCGGCCTCGTCGCCGATCGCGCTGACCACCTGCATCGCGCTCGCCCCGGCTCCGACGACGGCGACCCGCTTCCCCTTCAGGTCGGCGGCCTCCGGCCACTGGGCCGAGTGGAAGATCTCGCCGGTGAACTCGGCCCGGCCCGGCAGGTCGGGAATGCGGGGACGGTCGTGCAGGCCCACGGCGGTGACGACGGCGGAGGCGGTCAGGGTCTCTCCGTCACGGGTCGTGACCCGCCACCGCTCGGCCGCCTCGTCCCAGTCCGCCGACTCGACCTCTACGCCGAACCGGATCGACCGGCGGACGTCGAAGGTGTCCGCCAGCTCGCGGAAGTAGTCGGAGATCTCGTCGCGGCGGGAGAAGTGCTCGGACCAGTTGTGCGGGGCGAAGGAGACCGAGTAGAGGTTCGACGGGATGTCCACCCGCGCCCCCGGGTAGCGGTTCTGCCACCACGTGCCGCCGACCTCGGAGTTCTTCTCGAGCACGGTGAACGGGATCCCGGCGCGACGCAGCTGGATCGCGGCGAGCAGCCCGGACACCCCGGCCCCGACCACGATCACCGAGAAGTCCCGCTGCGCCGCCGCGTCCGCGACGTCCGGCGGCATGTAGGGGGCCAAGCCGGTCACCTCGGCAACCATCGGCCCGTACTCCGCGGGTACCCGCTCGCCCATGGTCGTGCTCATCAGCGCCGCGAGCAGGTCGCCGCCCGGGGTCGGCACCGCCGCGGGGGTGCCGCGGTGCCAGGCCAGCACGGCCTCCACCACCGCGGCCCGGACGGTCTCCTGGCGCTCGGGGTCGAGCCCGGCGTCGTTGAGCTCCTCGAAGCCCTTGGTGCGTATCGGGCGGAACTCCTCGGAGAGCCAACGGGGGTCCCCGGTGAGCTGGTGCAGCACGGAGAGCAGGGCGGGGAGGTTGCCCGCCGAGTCGACCGCGGCCCGCAGCCGCGTGGCGTCCAGGGTGGGATCGGGTGTCACGTGCACGGTGTGCTCCCAGGATCAGACGGTCATGGCCCGGACGGACTCGAGGTCGCGCAGCCGGGTCGCGTGGTCGGGGGCGAGGAAGGACAGGTTGAGCAGCGTGACCCCGGCCTCCCCGAAGGCGGCGATCCGCTCCCGGACCGCACCCGCCGGCCCGACCAGAGCCGTGGAGTCCACCAGCTCCTGGGGCACTGCGGCGGCGGCCTCCTTCACCTTCCCGTCCAGGAACAGGTCTTGGACGGTCCGGGCCGCATCGGGGTAGCCGTAACGGACGGCGAGGTCGTTGTAGAAGTTGTGCCCGCGCGATCCCATCCCGCCGATGTACAGGGCGAGCTGCGCGCGGACGGCGCCCTCGAGGTGGCCGACGTCGTCGCCCACGGCGACCGGGACCCGCACGGCGATGTCCAGGGGCCCGAGCTCGTCGGCACGCTTGGCCCGGCCCTCGGCGAGCGCCTCGCCCCAGACGTGTGCCGCGCGGCCGGGGTGGAAGAAGATCGGCTCCCACCCCTCGGCGATCTCGGCCGCGAGCGCGGCGTTGCGCGGGCCCGTGCCCGCGATGGTCACCGGGATCCGGTCGCGCACCGGCTTGTTGATCAGCTTGAGCGGCTTACCCTCCCCGCTGCCGACGCCGGCGGGCAGTGGGACCTGGTACCGGCGGCCCTGGTGCACGAGCCGCTCGCGCCGCCACACTGCACGGCAGACCTCCACCGTCTCGCGAGTGCGGCCCAACGGGGCGTCGTAGACGACCCCGTGGAAACCCTCGACGACCTGGGGCCCGGAGGCGCCGATCCCCAATCGGAACCGGCCCGCCGACGCGTAGTCCAGGCCCGCCGCGGTCATGGCCAGCATCGTCGGAGTGCGGGAGAACAGGGGCAGGATCCCGGTCGCCAGCTCGATCCGCTCCGTCCGAGCCGCGAGGTAGCCGAGCTGGCTGACCGCGTCGAAGGTGTAGGCCTCGCCGACGGTCACCGAGTCCAGGCCGGCCGCCTCGTAGTCCGCCACCTCCGCGGCCAGTTCGGCCATCGGCCGCCCATAGTCCAGCATCAGTCCGATCCGCATGGTCCCTACAATCCGAGGCCGCGTCCAACGACCTCTTTCATGATCTCGGTGGTCCCGCCATAGATGCGGGTGATCCGGGCGTCCGCCCAGGCGCGGGCGATGGGGTACTCCCGCATGTAGCCGTAGCCGCCGTGCAGCTGCAGGCAGCGGTCGATCACCCGGCCCTGCAGCTCGGTGCACCACCACTTGACCTGGGCAGCCTCCTCGGCGGAGAGCTCCCCGGCGCAGTGCGCCTGCACGCAGCGCTCGACGTGGCTGCCCGCGACGGCGACCTCGGTGGCGATCTCGGCCAGCACGAACCGGGTGTTCTGGAAGGAGCCGATCGGCTGCCCGAAGGCTTTGCGCCCCTTGACGTACTCGAGGGTCTGCGCCAGTGCGGTCCGGGCGGCGCCCAGGGCGAGCACGGCGATCGACAGTCGCTCCTGGGGCAGGTTCGCCACCAGGGCCCGGAAGGCCCCGCCCTCCTCCCCCAGAAGGTTCTCCCGCGGCACCCGGACACCGTCGAAGGCCAGCTCGGCAGTGTCCTGGGCGTGCTGGCCGAGCTTGTCCAGGTTCCGACCCCGGGTGAGACCGGCCATGCCGCGCCCGAGCACCAGCAGGCTCAGGCCTCCGTGGCGGGACTCCCGGTCGGTGCGCACCACGGTGATGACCACGTCCGCGTTGATCCCGTTGGAGATGAAGGTCTTCGCCCCGTCCACGACGTAGGAGTCCCCCTCCCGGCGCGCGGTCGTGGCGATCCCTGCGAGGTCGGAGCCGGTGCCGGGCTCGGTCATAGCGATCGCCGCGATCGACTCGCCGGAGGCGAGTGCGGGCAGCCAGCGCTTCTTCTGTTCCGGGGTGCCGAGCGCGGTCAGGTAGGGCAGACAGATGTCGGTGTGGGTAGCCAGGCCCAGCCCGGCCCCACTGATGCCCAGCGCGCCGATCTCCTCGGCGACGACGGCGCTGAAGCGGAAGTCCGGCGCCCCGCCGCCGCCGTACTCCTCCGGCACCTCCATCGCGATCACCCCGGCCTCACCGGCTGCGGTGAAGAGCTCGCGGGGCACGATGCCTGCCTGCTCCCACGCGTTCGCGTTCGGGGCGATCTCCGCGGAGACGAAGGCGCGGAAGGCGGCACGGAAGTCCTCGTGCTCCACCTCGAACAGGTTGCTGCGGATCACATAGTGAACAGTAGTTACGGCACCGGAGCGCGTCAATGCAGCCGTATCTCCACCTCAGACCCTGGTTAGTTAAGGACGCTTCTGTTAGCGTCGCCACAGCTCGGGGATGAGGCGGCCCGGGGTGGTCCGCCCGGTGAGCGATCGACATGGAGGTCAGATGGCCAGAACCGATGCCCTCGCCCGCGCCGAGCGCGTCTACCTCGACGGGTTCCCGTCGAAGGAGGACGCCGGCCTGGACGAGCTGCGAGCCCAGTACGACGCCATGCTGCTGCAGTTCCCCCTGCCCGCGGACGCCGTCGTGACCGAGGTCGAGCTCGGCGGCGTCCCAGGCCTGACGGTGGCGGCACCCGGCGCGGCGGCGGACGTCTTCCTCGTGTGGTTCCACGGCGGCGGATACGTCCTCGGCAGCCCGCGCGGCTTCAGCGAGCTCGGCTACGCGCTCTCGCGGGCCACCGGTGCCACGGTGCTGCTGCCGGACTACCGGCTGGCGCCGGAGCACAAGGTGCCCGCCGCCGTCGAGGACGGGGTCGCCGTCCTCGAGGCGGCGGCGAGCGCGTACGGCACCCTGTTCGTCGGCGGCGACTCGGCGGGCGGAGGGCTTGCGCTCTCCGCGCTGGCGGTGCTGCGGGACAAGGGTTCCGCGCTGCCGAGGGCCGCGGCCGTGGTCTCCCCGCTCGCCGACTTCGCGGTGTCCGGGGACAGCATCGACAGCAACGCCGGGACGGACGTGGCGGTGTCGCGGGGCTCGATCGGCACCCTCGCGGCCGCGTACCTGCAGGGCCACGACCCGACGGATCCGCTCGCGTCCCCGCTGTACGCCAAGCTCGGCGGGCTGCCGCCGGTGCTGCTGCTCGCCTCGACCACCGAGGTGCTCGTGGACGACGCTCGGCGCGTCGCCGCGGGCATCACCGAGGCCGGCGGCTCCGCGGAGCTGTCGCTCTACGAGGACATGTGCCACGTGTGGCCCTTGTTCTCCTCCTTCCTGCCCGAGGGGCGCGCGGCGGTCGAGGAGATCGCCGCCTTCCTGCGCGCCCGCCAGTAGCGAGACGAGAGGTCTGCTTCGACCATGAAGGTCACCTACCAGATGTTCTTCGCGAACGTCACCGACCTGCCGGACGACGAGTTCTACCGGCAGGAGCTGCGGTTGGCGGAGCTCGCGGAGCCGCTCGGGTTCGACGGGATCTGGTGCGTCGAGCACCACTTCGACGGCGAGTACTCGATGTGCCCGGACAACCTGATGGTCCTGGCCCACCTCGCAGCGCGGACGGAGCGCATCACGCTCACCACGGGCGGGGTCATCCTGCCCTGGAACGACCCGCTGCGCGTGGCCGAGAAGATCACCCTGCTGGACACGATCTCCGGCGGCCGGGCCCAGCTCGGCGTCGGGCGGGGACTCTCCAAGATCGAGTACGACACCTTCGGCATCGAGATGGGCGAGGCCCGGGACCGGTTCGACCAGTCCTTCGCCATCGTGCTGGACGCTCTGCGGGCGGGCACCGTCCGCGCGAACGGCCCGCTCTACCACCAGCCCGAGGCGGACCTGCGGCCTCGGCCGCGAGCCGGCCTGGCGGAAACCGCCGTCAGCATCGCGATGTCGGACGACTCCCGGGCCGCGGCCGCGGACGTCGGAGTGGCCATCGCCTCCTTCGCGCAGTTCCCCACCGAGGAGCACGCGCGGGTCATCGGCGAGTACCGGAAGCGCTTCGAGGACAAGCACGGCCGCCCGGCCCCGCCGCCGGTCATGACCGACCACATCTATTGTGCCGCGGACGAGGAGGAGGCCACGCGTCTCTCCCGCGAGCACATCATCCGGCACTTCATGCTGACGATGCGGCACTACTCGTTCGACAAGGCCGGGCACTTCGACTCGATCAAGGGCTACACCTCCTACGCCGCGATGGCGGACGCGATGCAGCAGGCAGGCAAGCAGGCCGCCGCGGACGGCTACGTCGCCGCGCAGATCACCGGCACGCCGGAGCAGATCGTGGCTCGGATCAAGGAGCGGATCGAGGCCTTCGGGGACTACGACCAGAACTTCGGCTTCTCCTACGGCGGGCTGCCGCACCACAAGATCGAGTCCAGCATGCGGCTCTTCGCGTCGGAGGTCCTGCCCGAGCTCGACCGGCTGGGGATCCGCGCCACCGTCGCGGTCTGACCCACCCGCTCCCCCGCACGCGCCCCGCGCCGGTGCTCCTGGCGCGGGGCGCGGCGCGCGTCAGACTCTTCCGTTCGGGTTCGCTCACCGTGGAGGCCTCATGGACCCGCTCTCCGCCACCGACGCCGCCGTCTTCGCGAAGGCGCGGCGCCATCTGGTGCCTTTCTGCATGCTCGTCCTGTTCTTGTCCATCTGGGACCGGACGAACGTCAGCCTCGCCGCGCTGCAGATGAACGCCGACATCGGCCTCAGCACGGCGGCGTTCGGGCTAGGAGCCGGCATCTTCTTCCTCGCCTACGCCGCGCTCGAGGTGCCCAGCAACCTGGTCATGACCAAGGTCGGGCCGCGCCTGTGGATGTTCCGCATCATGGTCACCTGGGGCCTGGTCACCCTCGCCACCGCGGCCGTCCAGGGGCCCGCGAGCTTCTACACCGTGCGGGTCCTGCTCGGGGTCGCCGAGGCGGGCCTGATGCCCTGCATGCTCGTCTACCTGGCGAGCTGGTTCCCACCGCACCTGCGGGCCCGGGTGATCTCGCAGTTCTCGATCGGTGCCCTGCTCGCCCTGCTGCTCGGCAACCCGCTCTCGGGCTGGATCCTGAGCTGGACCGGCGGCCTGCCGGGCTGGCGCTGGCTCTTCCTGATCAGCGGCGCGGCGACCGTGCTGGTCGCGTTCCTGCTGCTGCGGGTCCTGCCCGCCACCCCCGGCGGGGCCCGCTGGTTGACCGCGGACGAGCGCGCCGTCGTCGAGCGGCACGGGGCGGCGCCCGAGCCGCATGACCGGTCGATCCGGGCACAGCTGTCTTCCTTCCGCAGGCTCGTGGAGCGACCGGGTCTCCTCGTCCTGACCGTGGTGCTGTTCCTGCTGCTGACCACCGGCTACGCGCTGACCTTCTTCCTGCCAACCCTGCTCAAGGGCTTCGCCGGCCTCAGCACCATGACGATCAGCCTGCTGGTGTCGATCCCGCCGCTGGGGGCGGTCCTGGCCTGTCTCGCCGCGGGGCCGCTGGCCGAGCGCACCCGCAAGCCCTTCGCGATCCTGTTCGTGATGTGCCTGATCGGCGTCGCCGGTCTGGCGCTGATCGCCCCCGGCGAGGACAACCTGCTGCTGCTGGTCCTCGGCGCCGCCGCGATCGCCATCCCGACCACCGCCTACACCGGGGTGTTCTGGGCCGTGGTGACCCCGCGGCTCGGCCGCGCCCAGACCGCCGCGGGCACCATCGCCCTGATCAACGCCATCGGCATCACCGGCGGCTTCGTCGGCCCCTTCGCCTTCGGCTGGGTCCTCCAGGCCAACGACGGGCGGCTCACCGACACCCCGCCCGTCGTCGCCGCGATCCTCGGCGCCTGCGCGATCGCGATCGCGGCGGTCGGGTGGGCCTGGCGGCGCTCGGATCGAACCGCGCCCCGGGAGGAGCACGCCGTCCTCCGCTGACCTCGGGCCCGCCCGCATCCGCGGCGGGTTCTAGCGGTCGCTGCAACACCTTGATCATGAGGAGTTGCAGCGACCGTGGCCGTTGTGGGGCTGGGTGTGAGTCGGGCCGAGTCGGCTCGGCGGCGTGAGGAGTTCCTGGCCCGGTTCGACCTGGTGGGCTCAGCCACGGTCGTCGCTCGGGAGATGGGCATCAACCGTCACACCGCCGCGGGCTGAGTCCGCCGGGCCGGGAAGCAATCGTGCGGCCGCCCCGGGACGGGGACCTCATCCGGGTCGAGACGAGTACGAGCGGATGCGCGGGCGGGGCGCTTCTCGTGCTGCGGCGGCCCGCACGGTCGGGGTGAACGTGCGGACCGCCAGAGACTGGGACTACGGCGTCCGGAAGGCGGGCAACAGCCGGACCTACCCCGATCGGCGCCGCGTGGACTACACCAGCGGGATGATCACGATAGGGTTGCCGCTGGCTCGGGTGGAGAAGGTGCTCCACGAGCGGTTCGTGTCGGTGACCGAGCGCGAGACCATGGCCGACCTGCGCCGGGCCGGGGTCTCGATCCGCAAGATCGCCGATGCGCCGGGCCGTGCACCCTCGACGGTCAGCCGCGAGCTTGCCCGCAACAGCGACGAGCGCGGCGAGTACCGACCTCACGCCGCGCATCGGGCCGCAGCTACGCGCAGGGCTCGCCCATGACCGCCAAGCTCGCGGCCGACTCGCAGCTTTACCTGCAGGCCCGCGGTGGGCTGCGCCGCGAGCTCGCCGCGGCGTTGCGCACCGGCCGCGCCCGCCGCCGCCCCCGCCGCGAGCCGCAAGCCCGCACGTCCCGGTTCGCCTCAGCTGTGCAGCAGGGCGTTCGCGAGCATGTGCAGCTCGCCGCGGAAGGTGGGCCGGGCGCGCAGGCCGGGGGTCTGGGCGAGGTCGATGACGATCCCGATGGCGGACTGCGCGAGCCCCCGGGCCTCGGCCGTACCGAGCTCGGGCCGGACGGCGCAGAGCGCGACGACCCACTCCTCGACGAACTCCCGCTCGCTCTTGCGGATCACCTGCTGGCCCTCGGGCGGCAGGTAGAGCAGGTCCGCGGCCAGGATCCCCAGCAGCCTGCGGTGGGGTCCCAGGGCGAGCTCGACGAACGTGTCGACCAGGACGTCCAGGCACTCCGTCGGGGTGGGGGCGTAGGCCAGGCGGTGGGTGACGACGTAGGCCACGCCCTCGGCACCGCGCGCGAGCACGGCGTGCAGCAGCTCGACCTTGCCGCTGAAGTGCTGGTACAGCGTGGCGATCGCGACGTCCGCGGCGGCCGCGATGTCCTCGATGGACACGGCGTAGTAGCCGCGCGCGTCGAACAGGTCGACCGCGGCGTGCAGGATCCGCTCCCGACGCCCCGCCGGGATGCGATCGAGCGGCACCGCGGGCGCGGGCCGGGGCTCGGGGACGGCCGCCAGGTCGCACTCGAGCAGGGCCGCGGACATCCGGGTGAGCAGCTCGGGCGTGCGCCCGCGGTCCAGCTCGTGGCGGTAGTCGCGGGTGTTCGAGTAGACGCTGAGCACCGCCCAGCCGAGCAGCGCCGCCTCCTGGCCCGCGAGGTCCGGTCGGGTGGCGGACAGGATCTGCAGGGTCAGGTCCAGCACGTCGCGCAGGCGCTGCCGGAACTCGGTCTGCTCCACCCCGGTGAGGTGGCGCCGCTCCCGCTTCCAGAGCAGTGCCTCCTCTCGCTCCATCACCACGGCCGACAGCTCGGCGTGGAAGGCCGCGAGCCGCTGGTCGGGGGGCAGTTCGAGGGCGCGGCGGGCCGTGCCCTCCACCGCGGAGAGCTGGCTCATCAGCGCCTGCGCGAGCACGTCGTGCTTGTTGCGGAAGTGCCGGTAGAGCGCCGGGCCGGTGATGCCGACGGCCGTGGCGATGTCGTCCATGCTGACGTTGTGGTACCCGAACTCCTGGAAGAGCCGGGCTGCCGCCGTGAGCAGCTGGGTGCGCCGCAGGTTGCGCCGCTCCTGTGAGCGGACCGGTTGTGCCACGGTTCCCCCTCCCGACACCCACCGAGGGCATCACCATACGATCAGCCGACCGACGTCAGCCCGCCGCCGCAGTACAGGACCTGCCCGGTCACGTAGTCCGCCTCGGGCGCGCACAGCATCCAGACCGCGCCCGCGGCCTCGTCGACGGTCCCGGCCCGGCCCAGCGGCGCGGCGGCTGCGCCGCGGCGCAGCACCTCCTGCGCCTCCGGTCCGCCCTCCCGGGTCATCCGGGTGTCGATGATCCCGAAGGCCACGGCGTTCACCGTGACCCGGTAGCGACCCCACTCCTTCGCGAGCGTGCGGGTCAGCCCGAGCAGCCCGGACTTCGCCGACGCGTAGTTCGCCTGGCTCGGGCTGCCCGCGGTGCCCACGATGGAGGACACGTTCACCACCCGACGCGACCGCGGGAGCCCAGCCGCGGCCTCGGCCTTCGCCTCGGCGGAGAAGACGGGCTGGGCCGCGCGCAAGATGCGGAACGCGGCGGTGAGGTGCACGTCGAGCACCTCGGACCACTGCTCGTCCGTCATCCGGACGAGGTAGGCGTTCCGCACGATGCCGGCGTTGTTCACCACCACGTCCAGCCCGCCGAAGGTGTCGACGGCGGTCTGGACGAAACGCTCGCCGAAGTCCGGCTCGGTGACCGACCCGACGCAGGCAGTGGCGGCCCCGCCGGCCGCCTCGATCGCGGCCACGGTGTCCTTGGCAGCCGCCTCGTCGAGGTCGTTGACCACCACCGCGGCGCCCTCCGCGGCCAGCTTCTCCGCCACGGCCCGCCCGATCCCCCGCCCCGAGCCGGAGACCACGGCGACCCGCCCGGCGAGGCTCACGGCAGTTCCACAATGGCCGTGCCGGTCAGCGTGACCGCGCCGTCCGGCAGGGCGACCGCCAGGTCGACGGTGGCGGTCCGGCCGTCGACGGCGGTGACGGTGCCGGTACACGTCGGCTCGGCCAGCACCGGGGTGATCGCGGTGAACCGCACCGACCAGGACCGCAGACGGGACTGCGGCACCCAGGAGGTGAGCAGCCTGCCGAGGTAAGCCATGGAGAGCATGCCGTGGGCGAAGACGTCCTCGAGGCCGGCGGCGTGCGCGGCGTCGATGTCGATGTGGATGGCGTTGCGGTCCCCGGATGCACCCGCGAACAGCGCGAGGGTGGTCCTGCTGATCGGTGGCAGGACCAGCGGGGGCAGCTCGGTGCCCATCTCGACTGTGGCGCTCGCGGTCACGACGGTCCCCCGTTCCGGATCACGGCAGTGTTGTCCAGCTCGGCGACCAGCTCGCCCGCCCGGGTCACCCGGGTGCGCCGGACCAGGAAGTCGAGCTTGCCGCCCGCCTTGGAGTACGCCTCGGCGAAGGTCGAGGCGAAGGTCAGCGTGTCCCCGGCGTGCACCGGCGCGTGGTAGGTGAAGGCCTGCTCGCCGTGCAGCACCGCACCGAGGTCCACCCCGCGGGCGGCCAGGAACCCGAGGGTGTCCGCGGTCTCGAGGTCCAGCCCGAACAGGAAGGTCGGCGGTGCGGGCAGGTCCGGGTGTCCTGCCGCGCGGGCCGCCTCGACGTCGGTGTACGTCGGGTCGGTCTCGCCGATCGCCCGGCCGAACGCGACCAGCCGTCCCCGCTCTACCTCCACGGTGACCGGGCCCTGTTCCTGCCCGACGATCGCGGCGATGGTCCGGCTCGCCTCGGCCATCAGCCGACCTTCTCGTAGAGCGAGACCACGCAGGCGCCGCCGAGCCCGAGGTTGTGCTGCAGCGCCAGCCGGGCCCCCTCGACCTGTCGGTCACCCGCCTGCCCGCGCAGCTGCCACACCAGCTCCGCGCACTGCGCCAGCCCGGTGGCGCCCAGCGGGTGTCCCTTGGACAGCAGCCCACCGGAGGGGTTGGTGACGACCTTGCCGCCGTAGGTGTTGTCCCCGTCGACGATGAACTTCTCCGCCGTGCCCTCCGGGGTCAGACCGAGGCCCTCGTAGGTGATCAGCTCATTGGCCGTGAAGCAGTCGTGCAGCTCGACCACCGGAATGTCCTCCGGGCCCACACCGGCGGACTCGTAGACCTCCACGGCTGCCTTGGCGGTCATGTCGTAGCCCACGACCTTGCGCATGTCGCTGCCGTCGAAAGCCCCGGGCAGGTCGGTGACCAGCGACTGCGCCCGCAGCCGCACGCTCGCGTCCAGCCCATGTGCGCGGGCGAACTCCTCGCTGCACACCACCGCCGCCGCCGCACCACACGTGGGCGGGCAGCACTGCAGCCGGGTCAGCGGTCCCCAGATCTGCGGAGACCCCATGACCTCCTCGAGGGTGACCGGGGTCCGGAACACCGCGAACGGGTTGTTGGCGGCGTGCTTACGGGCCTTGACCGAGATCAAGCCCAGCGTCTCGGGCTTGGTGCCGAACCGCTCCATGTGCGCCACGCCCGCGCCGCCGAACAGCATCGCGGCCATCGGGGCCTGCGGGTCGGCGCCGGACTGGGTGAGCGCGACCTCCTCGAACCTTTCGGTGGAGCTGGGCCGGTCGTCCCACTGCGCGACGAGCGCGCCGGGCCGCATCTGCTCGAACCCGACCGCGAGCACGCATTCGGCGATCCCCGCCTCCACCGCCTGGCGCGCCAGCCACAGCGCCGACGAGCCGGTGGAGCAGTTGTTGTTGACGTTCACCATCGGGATCCCGGAGAGCCCCAGGTAGTAGAGCGCCGCCTGGCCCGAGGTCGAGTCCCCGTAGACGTACCCGACATAAGCCTGGCCGACCTGGTCGTAGTCGACCCCCGCGTCCGCCAAGGCCGCCCGGGCGGCGTCCGCGCCCATCTCGTCGTAGTTCGCGCTCTTCCCCGGCTTGGCGAACGGGATCATCCCGACCCCGGCGATGCAGACCGTGCGCTCCATCGAGCCCACCCCATCTCCATGTTGAAGCAGAATGCTGACTAACACTACATGAGAAGAACCAGTTCGGAACGCCACTTGACCCTCCATGTGACTGCAACTAGCTTTCACTCATCGGTCCATCGACGCGCCTGGAGGTTCCGCCGGATGAGCAAGCTGGACAACAAGGTCGCCCTGGTCTCGGGGTCGGGCCGCGGCATCGGTCGCGCGGTGGCGGAGAAGCTCGCCTCCGAGGGCGCCCGGATCGTGGTCAACGATCTGGACGAGGGCCCGGCCAAGGAGACCGTCGCCGCCATCGAGGCCGCGGGCGGCCAGGCCGTCGCCTGCGCGGGCTCCGTCACCGAGCCGGACTTCGGCGACCGCTTCGTCCAGACCGCCGTGGACACGTTCGGCGGCGTGGACATCGTCGTGAACAACGCCGGCTACACCTGGGACACCGTCATCCAGAAGATGTCCGACGAGCAGTGGTCGGCGATCCTCGACGTGCACCTCACCGCCCCCTTCCGCATCCTGCGCGCCGCCCAGCCGGTGATCAGCGCCGCGGTGAAGAAGGCCAAGGCCGAGGGCACCGCGATCCCCACCCGCAAGGTCGTCAACATCTCCTCCATCGCCGGGCTGGACGGCAACGCCGGGCAGGTCAACTACGCGGCCGCGAAGTCCGGCATCGTGGGGCTGACGAAGACGCTGGCCAAGGAGTGGGGCCGCTACAACGTCACCGTCAACGCGGTCGCGTTCGGCGTGATCTCCACCCGGCTCACCGTGGCCGCGGACGGCGGCTCCACGATCGACGTCGGCGGCAACGAGATCACGGTGGGCATCAACCCGCAGGTCCTCGCCGCGGCCGAGCAGATGATCCCGCTCGGCCGGGCGGGCTCGCCGGAGGAGGCGGCCGGGGCCGTTTACCTGCTCTGCACCCCGGAGTCCAGCTACATCACGGGCCAGACGCTGGTCTGCAGCGGCGGGCTGTAACGTCGTGACCGCCGAGCCAGTCCTGTACGAGGTCGATGCCGGCGTCGCCGTGGTCACGCTGCACCGACCGGAGCGGCGCAACGCGATGACGGTCCCGTTCATGCACGGCATCGAGGACGCCCTCGACCGGGCCGACGCCGACCCGGCGGTCCGCGCCGTCGTGGTCACCGGGGCGGGGCCCGCGTTCTCGGTCGGTGCCGAGCTGAACGGGCCGGACACCCTGCGCCTGGCGATGGAGGCCGACACCCGCGGCCACACCCCCGAGGGCTACCGCGAGCCCGCGGGCCGGATCACCGAGCGCATCACCGCGATGCGGATCCCGGTGATCGGCGCGGTGAACGGCGACGCGGTGGGCGGCGGCGCCACGATCCTCGCGGCCATGGACTACCGGGTCGCCGCCGAGACGGCCCGCTTCGGATTCGTGTTCACCCGCCGCGGCGTGGTCGCCGAGGGCGCCTCCACCTGGTTCCTGCCCCGGCTGGTTGGACTGGGCCGGGCCACCGACTGGCTCGTCTCCGGCCGCGTGTTCACGGCCGCGGAGGCCCTGGAAGCGGGGTTCGTCGCCCGGCTCGTGCCCGTCGAGGAGGTGCTCTCGACCGCGCTGGAGTACGCCCGCCAGTTCACCGGCACGACCTCGCCGTCGTCCGTCGCGCACGTGCGCAGGCTGCTCGCGGAGTCCTGGGGTGCCGTCGAACCCGCCGTCTCGGCCCGCGCCGAGTCCCGAATCTACGCCAGCCTGCTGGACTCGCCCGACGCGAAGGAGGGTGTGGTGTCCTTCCTGGAGCGGCGCCCACCCGCGTTCACGACCACCGGCACCGAGGAGGCCCGATGAGCGCCCCGTTCACCGCGTGCAAGTACGGCGCGGACGCCGAACGCACCCACGACCACCAGGGGATCGCGAACTACAACGAGAGCGTCTACGTCAACTTCCTGGACCCGGTGACCCAGGTCGGCGGGCTGCTCCGGGTCGGGAACCGGCCCGGGCTCGGGTACCGCGAGGCGTCGGTGCAGCTCACGCTGCCCGGCGGGGCGATCGCCTTCCGCGCCGGGCGCGAGCAGAGCACCTCGAACGCAGACTTCGCCAGCCAGGGCCTGGAGTTCGCGGTCAAGGACCCGACCCGCACCCTGGAGATCCGCTACGAGCGCAGCGTCGCCCGGATCGCCATCCCGTCCCAGCTGGCCTCCGGCGCCCGCAAGGTGCTCAAGAACAGCCCGGCCGAGGACTGCTCGATCGCGCTGACGTGGGAGGCCACCTCCCCACTCTTCGACACCGCCGAGGACGGCGACTGCACACCGGGCAGCTCCGTCATCGCCGCTGACCACTACGAGCAGTTCGGCACGGTGACCGGCGAGATCACGGTGGGCCCGCGTACCTGGCGGCTGACCGGCGCCAGGTCCATGCGGGACCACTCGTGGGGCCCGCGGGAGTGGTCGTCGTTCACCGGTGAGTGGCTGTGCGCCTACCTGGCCGATGGGACGTCGATCACGGCCTACAGCGAGATCGAGGACTCCGGCGCCCGTTCCGTGGGCGGTATGGTCCACTTCGCGGGGAACCTGCACCCGATCACCGAGTACAAGGTCTTCACCGACTATGCGGGCGAGGCCACCTATTCGGGGCGCTACCGCGCCGTCGTCCAGGCGGAGGGGCTGCCGCTGATTCCGCTCGACGGGACCATTCGGCACCTGACGCCCGTCACCCAGGCCACCGAGGACCGCGGCGTGCGGATGGCGCAGATGACCGTCGACTTCGTGGGACCGGAGGGCGGCTGGGCCGTCGCCGAGTTCCTCCGCCCGATCCGCGTCTGAGAGGGAGGCCGCATGTACCCCGGCGAGCACGCCCGCACGCACCCCGACCAGCCCGCCCTGATCATGGCGGGCAGCGGCGAGACGGTCACCTTCGCGCAGTTCGAGGCGCGCGCCAACCGGCTGGCCCGGCTCTTCCGCGCCCAGGGACTGCAGCGCACCGAGCACGTGGCCTACCTCGTCGAGAACCATGTGGAGCTGCTCATCGCCATGGCCGCAGCCGAGCGGTCCGGCCTCTACTACACCCCGATCAACTCCTACCTCTCGGCGGCCGAGGCGGCCTACATCGTCAACGACTCCGGGGCGAAGCTGGTGATCAGCTCGGCGGCGAAGGCGGAGACGGCGCGGGAGCTGCCGGGCCTGTGCCCGGGCGTCGAGCGCTGGCTGATGATCGACGCCGAGGCGCCGGACGGCCCCTTCGAGCCCTACGGACCGGCCGTCGCTGCGTTCCCGAGCGACCCCCGGCCGGACGAGCGGCTGGGCACGCCGATGTTCTACTCCTCCGGCACCACGGGGCGTCCGAAGGCGATCGTCCGCGGCCTGCCCGACGCCCGCCCGGACGAGATGCTGGAGATCGAGGAGTTCGGCCGGATCGTCTTCCACCTCCGCGAGGGGATGCGGTTCCTGTCCCCCGCCCCGCTCTACCACTCCGGCCCGCAGTCCAGCGTGGCCATCGCGCTGCGGCTCGGCGCCACGTCGGTGATCATGGAGCGGTTCGACGCCGAGGGGTTCCTGAGGCTGGTCGCCGAGCACGGGATCACCCACACCATGGTCGTGCCCACGATGTTCTCCCGGCTGCTCAAGCTCCCCGACACGGTGCGCGCGGCCGCGGACGTGTCCTCGCTCGAGGTCGTGGTGCACGGGGCCGCCCCGTGCCCGGTGCCGATCAAGCAGCAGATGCTGGACTGGTGGGGCCCGGTGATCTACGAGTACTACGGCGCCACCGAGGCCAACGGCATCTGCGGCGTCACCCCGCAAGAGTGGCTGGAGCGCCCCGGCACCGTCGGCCGGCCGGTGCTCGGCGAGCCGGTGATCCGGGACGATGAGGGCGGCGTCTGCCCGCCCGGCGTGCCCGGCACGATCTGGTTCAAGGGCGGCAACGCGAACTTCACCTACCTCAACGACCCGGAGAAGACGGCCGCCGCGCGCGACTCCTCGGGCACCATGACGATGGTCGGGGACATCGGCTACCTCGACGAGGAGGGCTACCTCTTCCTCACCGACCGGCACGCGTTCGTGATCATCTCCGGCGGGGTGAACATCTACCCGCAGGAGGTCGAGAACCTGCTGATCGGGCACCCCGCGGTGCTCGACGCCGCCGTGATCGGCGTGCCGGACGAGGACATGGGCGAGGCGGTCAAGGCCGTCGTCCAGCTCGCGCCGGGCGCCGTGGCGACCGAGCAGGAGCTGATCGACTACTGCCGGGCGCAGCTCGCCCGGTTCAAGTGCCCCCGCAGCGTCGACTTCGTCGACTCGCTGCCGCGGCTGCCCACCGGCAAGCTCTACAAGAAGCAGCTCCGCGAGCAGTACTGGAAGGCGGTGGACGCGTGAGTGCGTCCGCTCTCGAGCAGATCACGGACTTCCGCACCGAGCTGGCGGAGTTCGTCCGGGAGACCTTCGGCACCGAGGCCCGGATCGCCGAGGTGGACCGCCGCGGCGAGGGCTGGTCCTGGGAGACCTACCTCGTGGACGTCACGCGCCCCGAGGGCCCCGTCCGGCTCGCGGTCAAGCGCGAGCCCGCGGACGGCATCCTCGGCAGCTACGACGTGGGGCTCGAGGTGGCGCTGTTGGAGACGGCCGCCGCCGTCGGCATCCCGGTGCCCGCGGTGCACGGCTCGCGGCTCGGCGCGCGGGACTTCTACGTCATGGAGCGGGTCCCCGGATCCGTGCCGATGCCGTGGAACGTCAAGAAGCAGATCCCGGACCTGGACCGTCGTCGCGCACTCGGCGTCGAGATCGCGCAGGTAATGGGACGGCTGCACAACGCGGACATCACCCGGATGACGCTGCCCGGGCTCGAGGTGCCTGCCGACGCCGGGGCCACCGGCGCCGACGAGGCCGCCCGCTGGCGCACAGTCTACGAGGAGAATCGCACCGTCCGCATCCCGCTGATCGACCTGGCGCTGGCCTGGCTGGACGCCCGTGGTGACCACGTGTCGAGGCGGCTGGCCCTGGTGCACAACGACCTGCGCATCGGCAACGTCATCGTGGACGACGGGGGCTCGGTCGCCGCGGTCCTCGACTGGGAGACCGCCCGCTTCACCGACCCCGCCGCCGACCTCGCCAAGTTCGACATCCCCACCTTCCGCGGCCGGTCGCCCCTGGCCGGACAGGTGATCGAGATGGACCGTTACCTCGCCGCGTACGAGGCCGTCACCGGCTGGCGGCCCGACGAGCGGGCGCTGCGCTACTGGACCTGCATGGAGCTGACCAAGGGGATCATCGGCTCGGTCAAGGCGTCCAAGTCCTTCGAGCGCGGCACCACCACGGACGTGCGCTACCTGAACATGGCCTACCAGATGCACCACGCGATGCGGTGGCTCTTGGAGACCCTCCGCGACGGACACTGGGGAGACTGACGTGACCTTCCACAGCATGTCGTTGCCCGCGATCCTCACCGGGGTGGCCCGCACCCTGCGCGAGGACGTCCTCCCCGAGCTGGCGGACGACTACGCGAAGATGCAGGTCCGGGCCATCGCCGAGCTCATGACCAACCTCGCGCCGCGCGCCACCTGGGATCCTGCGCTGGTCGCCGAGACTGCCGCCCGCAGCGAGCGGGCCGCAGGCGCCGAACCGACCGGGGACACCCCCGAGGAGCGGCTGCGCGCCGCCCGCGAGGCCGTCGGAGCGCTCGTCGACTCGCTATACACCGGTGGCTCGATGCCGGACGTGCGCGCCCTCGTCGAGGCGGAGTTCGCCGCCGAGGAGGACCTCGTCACCACCGGCTCGCTGAAGAACTGACTGTGGAGAGAACAGTGTCCAAGCCCCTCGCGGGTCGCATCGCCCTCGTCACCGGTGGTTCGCGCGGCGTCGGCCGCGGGATCGCCCTGCGGCTGGCCGCGGACGGCGCAGCCGTGGCGGTCAACTACCGACGAGACACCGAGGCCGCCAAGCAGACCGTCGCCGACATCGAGGCCGCGGGGGGCGTCGCGGTGCCCTACAGCGCGTCGATCGACGACCCCGACGCGGTGGCAGCCATGGTGGACTCCGTCCGAGCGGACCTCGGCCCCGTCGATCTGCTTGTCAGCAACGCGGGGACCGCGAGCCGCGGCAAGCCGATCGCGCACACCGACCAGGACGAGTACCTGCGGCTGTTCCGCGTCCACGCGCTCGGGCCGCTCGACCTCGTCCACCGCCTGCTGCCGGAGCTCCGCGAGGCGGGCCGCGCGGACGTGGTGATCGTCTCCAGCGTGCTCAGCACCCACTTCCCGGCGAACTGCGCGCCGTACACGATGGCGAAGGTCGCGATCGAGGCGGCCGCCCGGACCCTGGCCAAGGAGGAACGGGAGCACGGCATCCGGGTACACATCGTCGCCCCCGGCCTGGTGGCGACGGACATGGGCGAACGCCTCGTCGCCGCGGGTGGGAGGACGCTCGCGGAGGTCGAGTCGGACTTCCCTTTCGGCCGGGTGGCCCGGCCCGCGGACGTCGCCGGCGTCATCTCCTTTCTCGCCTCGGCCGATGCCGAGTACCTGACGGGCCAGCGCATCGAGATCGACGGCGGTGGTCCGAACGGCGGCGTGACGGGGTGATCAGACGAGCCGCTTGAGGACGTCGTGGAGATGCTTGCGGCGCTCGTTGAGCAGCCGCACGGCCTCGGCGGAGTCCGCCGCGCGCAGCGCGGCGACCATGGCCGCCGGGGTGCCGTCGTCGAGGTCGAGCTCGGAGATAGCACGCGCGGTGTAGGGGGCGCACGGTCCCCAGAGTTGCTCGATCAGCCGCACCTCGCGGGGCGATCCGGCCAGCGCGAAGATCGCCGCGAAGAACCGCTTCTCGGCCGCCCACTGGCCAAGCCGGTCGGTTGGGTCCGCGGCCGCGACCGCCACCGCGAGCTCGGCGAGCCGCTCGAGGTCCATCTCGGTCAGCCTGCGGGCCGCCTGCCGCAACGCGTCATTCTCCAGCATCCTCCGGAGGTGGAAGATCTCCTGCAGCTCCTCGCGGTCCAGCTCGACGACCGAGAAGCCCTGATGGGCGCGGTGGACCACCTCCCCGCCCGCCTCGAGGACGCGCAACGCCTCCTGCACGGGGGCCTTGGACAGGCCGAGCTGCCGGGCGAGCTGGTCTGGGAAGATCTTGGCGCCCGGCAGCAGGTCGCCGTCGACGATCTGCCCACGCAGCTCGACGATCGCGGCGGCCTGCGGCGAGGCCAGCTGGCGCAGCGACACCCCACCCGAGCCCGGGGCGGTCTCCGACCGCTGGGCGCGCGAGGCGCTCACCGCGACCACAGCCCGAGCCGCTCGAGGTGCTCGACGAGGAGTTGGCCGGACCGGACGACATGCTCGCGCATGTACTTGTGCGCGCCGTCCTCGTCGTGAGCCTCCAGGGCCTCGAGGATCAGCCGGTGGTCGCTCACCGAGCACTCCGGCCAACCGTCGACCTCGCCGTACGACGACAGCGGGGCGTAGCGGACCGCCGTCCGCAGGAACCACAGCATCTTGGGCGAGTCCGACAGTGAGTTGATCAGAGAGTGGAATCGGAAGTTGAGCCGGCCCTCCTCCTCGAAGTCCTCGTGGTCGTGGGCCGTCTCCAGGTCGGTCTGGATCTGTGTCAGCTCCGCGAGCGACTGCTCGGAGATCGTGCGGGCCGCACGGGCACACAGGTCCGCAGCGATGTAGGCCTGGATCTGGAAGACGTCGGCGATGTCGCCGCGGTCCAGCGTGGACACCACGAACCCGCGCCGCGGCTGGGCCTCGACGAACCCCTCCCCCGCCAGACCGGCCAGGGCCTCCCGCACCGGGGTGACGCTGATCCCGAGGTCCGCGGCGATGTGCTCGAGGCGCAGCCGGTCGCCCGGGCGGAGCTGGCCCGACATGATCCGCTCGCGGACGTGGTTGGCCACGTGCCGCGAGAGCTGCTGCGGGCGGTGGCCTCGCGCAGGGCCGGAGGCCTCCAGGCTGGTCATCGTGCGCAGTATCCTACCGTCACGGCGGTCCGGCACAGCGACTCACCGGTGAGCGGGCGGGCACCCGGTGTCACGGTCTCACCCGACCCGCGCACCGCTCGGCTCGGCGAGGTCGTGCCCGAGCCGCGCGGACTTCGTGGCGAGGTAGTGCAGGTTGTCGGCGTTCGGGGTGATCCGGAGCGCGATCCGCGCGGCGACGTCGATGCCGTGCTCGCGCAGCGCGCGGGCCTTGTCCGGGTTGTTGGTCAGCAGCCGGACGCCGCGGACGCCGAGCGCGTGCAGGATCTCGGCCGCCGCGGTGTAGTCCCGCAGGTCGGTGCCGAGGCCCTGGGCGAGGTTGGCGTCGACGGTGTCGAGACCACCGTCTTGCAGGTCGTAGGCCCGGACCTTCGCGGCCAACCCGATCCCTCGCCCCTCGTGTCCGCGCAGGTAGACGAGCACCCCACGGCCCTCCTCGGCGATCCGCCGCAGCGACTCGTCGAGCTGCTGCCCGCAGTCGCAGCGCCGCGAGCCCAGGACGTCCCCGGTCAGGCACTCGGAGTGCACCCGCACGAGCACACCCGCCCCCGCGCGGACCTCGCCGCGGACCAGGGCCAGGTGCTCGGCGCCGGTCACGAGATCGCTGAACGCGGTCATCGCGAACTCGCCGTGGGCTGTCGGCAGCCGCGCGGAGTCCCGCCGGAGGACGACCGTCTCGTGCGCCCGCCGGTAGGCCACGACGTCGGCGACCGACAGCAGTACCAGGCCGTGGTCAGCGGCGAACCGCCGCAGCGCCGGGCCGCGTGTCATCGTCCCGTCGTCGGAGGTGACCTCGCCGAGCACCCCGACCGGGGCCAGCCCCGCGAGCCGGCACAGGTCGACCGTCGCCTCGGTGTGCCCGCCCCGGACCAGGACCCCGCCCGCCCGCGCCCGCAGCGGGAACACATGGCCCGGTCGGGACAGGTCGGCGGGCCGGGTGCCGTGGTGGGCGAGCGCGGTGATGGTCGCAGCGCGGTCCGCGGCCGACACCCCGGTCGTGGTGCCCGCCTTGAGGTCCACCGTGACGGTGAAGGCGGTGTGCCGGGGGTCGTCGCCCGCGGCGACCATCAGCGGCAGGTCCAGCTCGTCGGCCCGCCCGTCGGGCATCGCCACGCACAGCACACCGCTGGTATGCCGGATGAGGAACGCCGCGTCCGCGGCGGTGACGTGCTCCGCGGCCATGACGAGGTCGCCCTCGTCCTCCCGGTCCTCGTCGTCGACGACCAGAACCATCCGGCCCCGACGCAGCTCCGTCAGAGCGGCCTCGACACGGTCCACGGCGTTCATCTCATCCCTCTCGTCCGGTCCGCGTGCTCAGGCGGAGGGCTCGCGCAGACCCAGCTTCTCCAGCCGCGGCAGGACCTCCGTGGCGAACAGCCGCATGCTCTTCTCCGCCTTGTCGTGCGGGAGACCCGCGAAGGAGAAACCGCAGTTCTGGTGGTACTCACCGATCTGCTCGCGACGATGCTGGATCCGTTCCACGATCTGGTCCGGGGTCCCGGTCAGCTGCGTCTGGTAGTACCCCTCGGAGGCGGCCTCCTGACCGGCGGCCGCCATCTGCTCGGCCGCGGCGGTGTAGGACTGGTAGCCCTTGAGGTTCCGGAAGTGCTCGGCGTCGTCGAACTTGTAGTGCTTGAGCGCCAGGGCGAGGTGGCGCGCGGTGTACTCTCGGGCGGTGGCGGCACACTCGTCGGCGTCCTCGGAGCAGTAGACCTGGTCACTCATGGTGACCGGTGGCGCGGGCCTGCCGTGCTTCTCCTGGAACCGCGCCCGGTACTCCTCGAAGCCCTGGATGTGCACCTCGAGCGGGAACTGCGAGAACGTCGAGATGGCGACGCCCATGTCCGCGGCCTGCTCGCGAGAGTCCGGCGACATGGCGATGCAGACCGTGCGGTCGTTGAAGTCCCGCCGCGGGCCCGGCCGGATCGGGGCCTCCGCCTGCGGGTAGAAGGGACCGTCACCGGAGATGACGCCCTTCTCCAGCGCGGAGAGGATCATTGCCGACGCCTCGTCGAACCGCTCCCGGGACTCGGCCATGTCGATGCCGAAGAGGTTGTACTCGATCTTAGCCAGGCCGCGGCCGATGCCGAGCTGCACCCGCCCGCCGGACAGCTGGTCGAGCACGGAGATCTTCTCCGCGACGCGCAGCGGGTCGTTCCAGGGCACGATCACCGCGCCGGTGGTCAGCGTGACCTTCTCGGTCCGGGCGGCGAGGTAGCCGAGCACCAGCACGTTGTCCGGGGACATCGCGTAGTCGCTGTCGAAGTGGTGCTCGACGCACCAGATTCCGTCGAAGCCCAGCGGCTCGGCGAGCAGCGCCAGGTCCATCTCCTTGCGGTAGAACTCCTCGTCCGACAGCCGCGCCGGGTTGGAGAAGAACATCTGGTAGGTGATCCTCACGGGGTTCTCCTGGTTCGGTGGGGAGTCAGGCGCCGGTGGGCACGGGGGCGAGGGACCGGAGGAACGTGCCGATGCGCTCGATGGCGGCCTGCGCCTCGGGCAGCTCGTCGGCGAACATCTGGTAGACGTGGACCATTTCGTAGCCGACCTGCAGCTCGGCTCGGACGCCCGCGGCGAGGGCGCGGTCGACGATCCGCACCGAGTCGTCGAGCAGGACCTCGGTGGAGCCGACCTGGACCAGCAGCGGCGGGATGCCGGTGTAGTCCGCGAAGACCGCAGAGAGCCGGACGTCGGCCTTGTCCGCCTCGGCGGCATAGGCCTGCCGCATGCCTTCGAGGAGGTCCTTGCGCACCAACGGGTCGATGGACTCGTGGGCGATCATCGAGTCGCCGGTGAGCGTGAGGTCCGCCCACGGCGAGAGCAAGACCCCTGCCGCGGGCAGCGGGTCACCGGCGTCGCGCAGGGCGATCAGTGCCGCAGCGGCCAGGCCGCCGCCCGCGGAGTCACCGGAGATCACCAGGTCGGCGGGCGAGACGCCCTCGGCGAGCAGACCGCGGTAGGCCGCGAGGACGTCGTCGAGCGCGGCCGGGTAGGGGTTCTCCGGGGCCAGCCGGTAGTCGAGCAGGAAGACCCGGGCGCCTGCGGCCCGCGCGATCCGCGAGGCCATCTCCCGGTGCGAGTAGGACGAGCCGATCATGAAGCCGCCCGCGTGCATGTGCAGGAGCGTGGTCGGGCCGCTCTCCGGCACCTCGATCCAACGCCCGGACACGCCGCCGACCGTCGCCTCCCGGACGACGACGTCGGCCGGCGGGTCCGGGAGCATCCGGTCGAAGCCGATCCGGAAGTCCTCCAGCCCGAGCTCGGGGTTCTCCAACATGAAGGCGTATCTGCCGGTGGCGACCGCGTTCACCCGCTGCGAGACCATCTGCGTCCTCCCTGACGCGAAGCCGGGCGGCTCGAGGGAGCCGACCGGCGAGGTGGGGTAGTGCCTGTCGTCTTGCGGTACTGACGTGTGGATCGACGGTCAGACGACGGTCTCCCCGCCGTCGACCACGAGCAGCTGACCGGTCACGAAGCTCGCGTCCGCGGACAGCAGGAAGCAGACCGGCCCGGCCAGCTCCTCGGGGGTGGCGACGGAGCGGCGCAGGGTCGTCGACCCGGCGAGCCGCTCCCCCTCGGCGAGGTCGCCGCCGCCGCGGATCGCGTAGAGGGGCACGGTCATGGGGGTTCGGACGCGGCCCGGGGCCACGCAGTTGACCCGCGCCCGGCCCGCCAGCTCGAAGGCGAGCTGCCGGGAGAAGGAGGCGACCGCGCCCTTGGCCGCGCCGTAGGGGGCATTGAAGGGCTGGGCGACGACGGTGGCCAACGACGCCGTCGTGACAATCGAGGCGTCGGGGGCGAGGTGGTCGAGCACGGCCTGGCAGACCAGGAAGGTGCCGCCCGCGTGGACCCCGATCATGCGGTTCCATCGCTCGAGGCTCCACTCCGCGATCGGCCCCACGTCCGCGTGCCCGGCCGCGGTGTAGACGCAGTCGAGCGAGCCCAGCTCGGCGACCGCGGTGTCGACCGCCGCGCGCACCGCGTCCGGGTCCGCGACGTCGCACTGCAGCGCGACGGCGCCCTTGAGCCGGTCGGCCACCGCCGCTGCGGAGTCGCCGTCGAGGTCGACGACCGCGACCCGCCCGCCCTCCTCGGCGAACCGCGTGGCCACGGCGGCGCCGATGCCCGCCCCGCCCGCACCCGTGGCGAACAGGGTCTTGCCGTCGAACCGTCCGGTCATGCGTCGCTCCCGTCTTCGGTGAGATCCAGGACGAGCCGCCCGCGGGTGCCGCCGCGTTCGAGGGTCCGGTGCACCTCAACCACGTCCCTCAGCGGCGCGATCCGGGCGACTCGGGGGGTGAGGGTGCCCTCGACGGCCATCCCGGCGAGGGTCTCGAGGCCCGCGGTGTCCTCCAGCATCCGGCGGACCAGCACCGGAACCACCCGCACACCCCGCTCAGCTGGGGCCGCCCAGAACCGGACAGTGACGAGCGTGCCTCCGTTGCGGACTGCGGGGAGGGCGGCGGCGTCGAGCACGGCCCCGTCCACCAGGCCGTCCACACCCGCACCGTCCGTGGCGTCGAGGAAGTGTTTCGCGACGTCCGGGCCGCGCGGGACCACGACGTCGGCTCCCAACCCGCGGACGAGCTCCTCGTCGGCCGGAGCGGCGTCGGCGAGCACCCGCAGACCTCGGGCCTTCGCGATCTCGACGACGTACCCGCCGACCGCACCCGCGGCGCCGGTGACCCCGATCGTTCCTCCCGCCTCCAGGCCGAGGTGGTCCACCGCCCCGAGCGCAGTCAGGCCGTTCATCGGGATCCCGGCAGCCTCGGCGTCGGACAGTCGCTCGGGGACGGCGGTCACGCCGCCCTCGGGCACGACGACGAGCTCCGCCTGCGCCCCACCCTCGGGCCTGCGCGGGGTGGTCACCGCCATCACCCGGTCACCGACCCGGAAGCGCGAGCCCGGGCCCACGGCGTCGACCCGGCCCGCCAGCTCCATGCCGGGGATCCAGGGCCCGGGTGCGTCGTCGGTCTCGTCCGGGCCCCGTGTGCGGAACATTGTGTCGGTCGGGTTGACGACCGCGGCCGCCACCCGGATCCGGACCTGCCCACCGCCGGCCTCGGGCTCCGGCAGCTCCCGGACCTCGAGCACCTCCGGCCCGCCGGGGCGGGTCACCACCACTGCGCGCATCCGAGGTGTCCTCAGCAGGTGAAGCCGCCGTCAGCGGTGAAGACCGCCCCGGTGACGAAACCGGCCTCGTCGCCCATCAGCCAGGCCGCCAGCGCCGCGATCTCCTCGGGACGTCCCACCCGGCCGATCGGGCGGGTGGAGGTGACCTGCGCATGGACCGCCTGGTCGCCCAGCGACGTGATCATGGGCGTCTCGATCCGACCCGGGAGCACGATGTTGACGCGGATGTCATGCGGGCCGAGCTCCGCCGCAGCCGAGCGGGTCATGCCGATGATGGCGTGCTTGCTCATCGAGTAGGCCGTCTCGCCCTTGACCCCCTTGGTCCCCGCCACCGAGCCGGTGGCCACGGTGGACCCCGGCTTGCCCTGACCGACGAGGATCCTGGCGAACTCGCGCAGACAGAGGAAGGGCGCTCGGGTGTTGACGGCGAGCAGCCGGTCGACGGTGTCCGCGGTGGTGTCGAGCAGCGGGCCGGTCTCGTCGAGGATGCCGGCGTTGTTGTAGAGGTGGTCGACCGTGCCGAACTCGGCGACGGCCTGGGCGAACAGCCGTGCGATGTCGTCCTCGCGAGCGAGGTCGGTGGGCACCGCGACGGCGTCGGTGGTGCCGCCGAGCTCTTCGGCGAGCTCGGCCAGCGGGCCCGCCGACCTGTCCGCCAGCACCAGCCGCGCGTTGCGGGAGGCGAACAGCCTGCTCGCCGCCTCGCCGATCCCGCTGGCCGCGCCCGTCACGATCACCACGCGCTTGTCGAAATCCATGCGCCGCTCCTCGGTCCGCAGTCCGGCGGCCGGGAACGGATCCGCCGAGGGGCCGGTGCGGGCGCCCCCGGCGCTGTCCGCAGTGACCGACCCTGGTCAACGACGCGAACGCTAGCAGCGCTCCATTTCGTACACAATCGTCTTGACACATTCTTCACGAGCGCTAGGTTCGACGGAGACCGCAGGACCAACGGAGGTCGACCCGCGTGTTCGAGGAGCTGACCGGGCCCGCCGGGCCGTACCCGCTGCGCCGCGAGACCGTCGGCGGCGTGCCGATGGCGGTCTTCGACCGCGCGCCCCGCACTCTCGGGGAGGCCTTCGCGGCGACCCGGGAGCACGGCGACCGCACGGCGCTCGTCTACGCGGGCGAGCGCTGGACCTATGCGGACCAGTGGTCCACGGTCACGGCCGCGGCGGGCGCGCTGCGCGAGCGCTTCGGCGTGGGGCCGGGCGACCGGGTCGCGATCGGGCTGCGCAACTACCCGGAGTGGGTCTTCACCTTCTGGGCCGCGCAGCTGCTCGGGGCGGTCGTGGTGCCGCTGAACGCCTGGCACGTCGCCGACGAGCTGCGGCCGGTGCTGGAGGACTGTCGCCCGGCCGTGCTCGTCGCCGACGACGACCGCCTCGATCGCACCACGGACCTGCACGCGGCGCCGTGGCTGCGCGGTGTCGTCGGCGTGCGCGCGACGCCGCGGCCTGGAGTCGTGCAGTTCGAGGAGCTCCTGGAGGGCCGGCCGATCACCGAGCCGGCGCCCGCGACGCCCGAGGACGTGGCGACGATCCTCTACACCTCCGGCACCACCGGGCGCCCCAAGGGCGTGCTCGGCACCCACCGCAACCACACCACGACGATCCTCAGCATGGGCCTGCGGGCCGAGGCCGAGCTGCGCCAGAGCCCGACGGGCGAGGCGGCCGCCACGCTGATCGTGTTCCCGCTCTTCCACATCGCGGGGCTGACGCTGCTGACCGGGAACGCGTTCCGCGGCAGCACGATCGCGCTGATGTACCGCTGGGACCCGGCCGCGGCGGTGCGACTGGTGCGGGCGGAGGGGATCCGCGACCTCGTCGGCCCGCCGACGGTCGTCGCAGGCCTGCTCGATGCGGCGGGCGGCGTCCCGCTGCCCAGCCTGCGCAGGCTCGGGTTCGGGGGCGCGCTGGCCCCACCCCGCGCGGTGGCGCAGGTGGCCGAGACCTACGGCGCCGCCGTGAAGCCGTCGACGGGCTACGGGCTCACCGAGACGACGTCCGCGGTCGTCGCGCTGAGCGGGCCGGGTTTCGTGGAGCGTCCCACCAGCATCGGCAGGCCGCTGCCGACGGTCGAGGTCCGGGTGGTCGACCAGGAGGACCGGCTCGTCCGGCCGGGCGAGGTCGGCGAGCTGCACGTCCGCGGGCCGCAGGTCGCCGCGGGCTACCACGGGTTGCCCGCCGAGACCGCCGCCGCGTTCCGCGACGGCTGGTTTCGCACCGGGGACCTCGTGACAGTCGACGACGACGGGTTCCTGCACCTCGCGGGCCGGCAGAAGGACGTCATCATCCGGGGCGGGGAGAACGTGTACTGCGAGGAGCTGGAGGCGGTGCTCGACGGGCTGCCCGGGGTGCGGGAGTCCGCGGTGCTCGGCCGCCCGCACGAGGTGCTGGGCGAGGAGGTGTGCGCTGTGGTCCGGGTTGGCGGCGAGGCGCCCACGGCCGCGGACCTGCGGGCCCTGCTCGGCGACCGGATGGCGGCGTTCAAGGTTCCGTCGACGCTGGTGCTGACCGACAGACCGTTGCCGCGCACCGCGACCGGGAAGATCGTCAAGGCCCAGGTTCGGGCGGAGTTCGCGACCGAGCTGGCCGGCGCGTGAGCGCCGTGCAGGGGTGGACCGTCCCCGGATTCGACAGCGTGCGGGAGGCCTTCGCCGCCACGGTAAACTCCCTCGACCGCTCCGGCGGCAGCTGCGCGCTGGTCCGGGACGGCGAGCTGGTCGTCGATCTGTGGGGCGGAGCGGGTTGGGAGCGCAACACCACGACGGTCGTGTACTCCGCGACCAAGGGAGTCGTCGCGACCGCGGTGAACCTCCTGGTGCAGCGCGGCGCGCTCGATCCGGACCGGACGGTGGCGCGCTACTGGCCGGAGTTCGGTGCCGCGGGCAAATCCGGGATCACGGTGCGGGAGCTGCTGGCACATCGGGCGGGGCTGCCGGTGGTCGAGAAGCCGCTGACGCTGGCCGAGGTGCTCGCCGGCGGGGCGGCCGCCGTCCTCGCCGAGCAGGCGCCACTCTGGGAGCCCGGCTCCACGCACGGCTACCACGCCCTGACCTGGGGATGGCTCGTCGGTGAGCTGGTGCGTCGGGTGGCCGGGACCTCCGTGGGCGCGTTCGTGGCCCGGGAGCTGGGCGCCGAGGTGGGCCCAGGGCTGCGGATCGGGGTACCCGTCGCCGAGCAGGTGGGGATCGCCCCGCTCGTCGCAGACGTGCCGCGCCCCGCGGAACGGGACCTGATCACCGATCCGGCCGCGCTGGCGGCCGTCGACCGGCTGCTGGCGGCGCGGTCCGACCCGGGCTCGCCGCTGGTGCGGGCGCTGACCACCAACGGGGTGCTGCCCACGCCCGACGCCGCGGCCTGGAACGACCCCGTGGTGCGGGCCGCGGAGATCCCCGCCGCCAACGCCGTGACGAACGCCCGCGCCCTGGCCGAGATGTACGGCGCATGCGTGCGGGCGACGGACCCGCTGCTGGCGCCGGACACGGTCGCCGCCGCGGCCGTGGTCGTGTCCGACGGGGAGGACCGGATCACGTTGCGCCCCACCCGGTTCGGTCTCGGCTACCAGCTCGCCAACGAGGCGGTGCCCATGTTCGGCCCTGGCTGCTTCGGCCATCCCGGCGCGGGCGGCTCGCTGGCCTTCGCGGATCCGGTGCGCCGCAGCGGGTTCGCCTACGTGACGAACCAGCTGCGGATGTCGTTGCTCGGTGACCCCCGCGCGGTCGGCGTCGCCGAGGCCGCTCGGGCGGCGCTGGATCGCTGACGGGCTCCTAGGCACCGAGTCCCTCGGCGATGCGGTCGTAGCGGGTGTCGGGGGTGTCGAACAGCTGTCGGGTCGCCCAGGCCCGTCGCAGGTAGCGGTGGGCCTCGTGCTCCCAGGTGAAGCCGATCCCGCCGTGTAACTGGATGGCCTCGCCCGCCACCCGGCGGAAGGTCTCGCTGGTGTGGGCGGCGGTGGCGTCGGCGATCAGGTCCAGGTCGGCGCCGGCCGCGGCGGACCAGGCGGCGTGGTAGACGACCGCGCGGGCAGCCTCGACCTCCAGGTACAGCCCGGCGCACCGGTGCTTGAGCGCCTGGAAGGAGCCGATCGGGCGGCCGAAGGCGATCCGGGAGCGCAGGTAGTCCGTGGTGGTGTCGAGGCAGTGCCGCGCGCCGCCGAGCTGTTCGGCGGCCAGCCCCACCGCGGCCAGGGCACGAAGTCGGTCCCACCAGCCCGCAGCGCCGCCCGCGGCACCGAGCCGCGTCCCCGCTGCGCCGGCCAGCTCCACCGCGGCGAGCGGGCTGCTCGGGTCGAGCAGCGCCTCGGGCACCGTGCGTCGGACCGCCGGAGCGGTGGGGTCCACCGCGTACAGCGACAGCCCGCCGGGCCCGGCTCCCGGCACCAGGAGCAGGTCGGCGTCCGCCGCGTCGGGGACCGCTGGCCAGGCCCCGGACAGCACGTCCCCGTGCACCCGGGCGGGCTCGCCCAGGACGACGGCGACCACCGAGCCCTTCGCGATCTCGGGCAGGTGGCGGGCCGCAGCGGCGTCGTCGCCGGTCAGCTGCAGTGCCGAGGCGGCGACGACTGCCGTGGACAGGAACGGGACCGCGGCCAGCGCCGCCCCGAGCTCTTCCGCGACCACGGCCAGCTCGACCATGCCTGCCCCGGCGCCGCCGTGCTTCTCAGGGACGGCCAATCCGGCGAGGCCGAGCTCGCCGGAGAGCCGGTCCCACAGGGCCCGGTCCGGCTCTCCCGCGGGTACGGCCGCCCGTGCGTCGGCGGTGCGCTCCAGCAGGGTGCGCACGGTGCGCCGGAGATCCTGTTGGTCGTCGTCGAGCGAGAACCGCACGACAGCTCCTTCCGTCAGCGGGCGGTTCCCCGGACCTCGGCAGGCAGGCCGAGGATCCGTTCCGCGATCGTGGTGCGCTGGATCTCGCTCGAGCCGCCGTAGATGGTCCCGGCCCGCGCGTTGAGGAAGTCCGACACCCACGCGGTGCTGGACAGTGGGTCGAAGCCGCGGGGCTGGGGCCGGAGCCATTCGGCTGGCTGGGGCCCGTTCGGGGTGAGCGCCGCCGGCCCGAGGATGTCCATGGCCAGCTCGGTGGCCACCTGGTGATGCTCCGCGGTCAGGGCCTTGACCAGCGAGGACTCCGGGCCGGGTGGTTTGCCCTCGAGCCCGGCGGACAGCGCCCGCAGCGCGACGCAGCGCAGCACGTGCACCCGCGTCCAGCAGGCCCCGACCCGGGACCGGAGGCGGGCGTCGGCGGCCGCGCCGTTCGCGCGGGCCAGCTCGACGAGCCGTTCCAGCTCGATCGCCATGCCCAGCGCCGCCGCCACCCCGCCAGCGCCGCGCTCGTAGCCGAGCAGCGCGAGCGCGACCGCGGCTCCGTTCCCCAGCCCCCCGACGACGTCGCCGAGCGCCGCGCGGGCCCCCGTCAGGAACACCTCGGCGAACTCGACCTCCCCGGCCGCTGTGCGGATCCCCCGCACCTCGACGCCTGGCTGGTCCAGCGGGACGAGCACGAAGGACAGCCCCTTGGCCCGGCTCGCCGCCGGGTCCGTGCGGACCAGGGTGAACATCCAGTTCGCGGTGGTGCCCGCGGTCTGCCAGACCTTCTGCCCGTCGAGCACCAGCTCGTCGCCATCGACGACCCCGCGGGTGCGCAGGTTGAACAGGTCCGAGCCCGCGTCGGGCTCGGAGAAGCCCTGGGCCCAGCGCATCTCGCCGGTCAGCGTGGGCCGCAGGAACCGCGACCGCTGCTCCTCGGTCCCCGCGTGCAGCAGCGTCGGGCCGAGCAGGTTGAGGCTGAACGTGTCGTTCGGGTGCGGCAGGAACGGCACCCCGATGCGCACGAACTCCTCGATCAGGATGGACTGCTCCAGCAGCCCGCGCCCTCCTCCGCCGTACTCGGCGGGCCAGGTCAGGCCCAGGAACCGGTGCTCGACGAGCAGGGCCCGCCAGTCCCGCACGAACGTCTCACGCTCGGCGGGCGGCAGCGCGCCCCAGCCGGTCCAGCCCTGCGGGAGGTGCTCTCGCAGGAACCCGCGGATCTCCTCACGGAAGTCGTCCGCCGCAGGTGGGTAGCTCAGGTCCACCGGTCCCCCTCACTTGACGGCGATCGGGTTCAGCGGGGACCCGACCGCACCGGTGATCGTCAACGGCGGCGCGGTGAGCAGGAACTCGCCCACGCCGTCGGCGGCACAGTCGTCCGCCAGCTCCTCCATGTCCCACATCTCGCCGATGTAGATTCCGGCGTTGACCAGCAGGATCACGTGCAGCGGGGCGAGTAGCGGCGCCTCGTACGGGATCGCCTCGATCCCCCAGGTGTCCGTCGCGACGCCCACGATCCCGCGCGGGCAGAGGAACTCCGCGCTGTCCACACCGAGCCCGGGCGCGGGGCCACCGGCGTAGTCGCCCCAGCCACCCGCGGCGCGTCTCCGGGCGATCTCCCCGGTCCGGACCAGCAGGAAGTCGCCCTCCCGGACCTCGACGCCCTGCACGGCGGCGCATCGCTCCAGGTCCTCGGGCTGGATCGCCTCGCCCGGTTCCCACCACGGCCTGCCCGCGGCGCGCGGCAGGTCCAGCAGGACACCGCGGCCGATGGCGCGGTCCCGCAGCCCGGTGATGCTGTTGTGCACCGCGCCCCGACTGGTCACCGACTCGGGCCCGCGGTCGTTGTAGGCGCGGCCCTCGTGGAAGAAGTGGCACAGCGCATCCCACTGCGTGGAGGCCTGTAGCGGCAGGTAGACGGCGTCGTCGGTATAGCCCTGGACGTCACCGGGGGCCATGTCGCCACCGTCGCGCAGCATGACGTGCTGGGGGTTGACCCGGCCGTTGCGCCCGGTCATCGGCCCTTCGCCGTCCATCGGGAGGGCGAGGGAGAACACCGCGCCGCGGCGCACCAGGCCGGCCGCGGCCACGATCCGCTCGGGGGTGACCCGGTTGGCCGCGCCCAGCTCGTCGTCGGGGCCCCAGTGGCCCCACGTGCGGTACTTCGCGGCGAGGGCCTCGACGTGCGCGCGGGTGTGGGTGCGCCGGCCCGGGGCACTTGCGGGATTGCTCATGGCGCGGGCACCACCGGGTTGACGACCATGTCGCGGTGGGCGATCCGCCAGCCCTCGGCGGTCCGGACGAACACGTCGTCGTAGCTCCCGATGGCGTACGGGTGCACGACGGTCCCGGTGTAGCGGAACGCGGCGAGCTCTGCGCGGCCGGTGGCCCGGTCCCCCGCCAGCTCGATCACGTGGTTGCCCGCCAGCCTGACGTTGCCGCCCGCACCCGGGATCGGGGTGCCCTTGCCGGGGCCGCGGTCGAACCAGTCCAGGATCGCGTCACGGCCCACGGCGTCGAGCTTCAGGGCCTCGCACACGAAGGTCGCGTCGGGCGCCCAGGCCGAGACGAACAGCTCGCGGTCGGCCCGGTCCATGCCCAGCGCGTAGCGGCTGTAGAGCTCCAGAATCTCCAGCCGGTCGAGCAGCTCGCGGCTCATGCGCCCTCCCCGGCGGCGACCGGGACCCCCAGCGGGACTCGCAGGAGGTCCTGCTCCGCGAGGTCGGCGAACAGCGCGCGATGCTCGGCCTCGAACCACGGCCAGATCACCGGGAGCCCGTCCGCACCCTGGTACCAGCTGGTGCAGCCGCTGCCCCACACGGTCTGCGGGATCAGCTCTGCCAACCGAGCGCGGAAGGCCTCAGTGGCCTCGTGGGTGGGTTCGAGCGCCACCTGGTCCCGCGCGGCGATCTCGACGAGCCGGCACAGGTAGCCCGTCTCGTCGCGCAGGGTGTCGGGGACCGGGACGTTGTTGATTGGGCTGAACGGGCCGTGCAGCAGGAACAGGTTGGGAAAGCCGGGCACCGACACCCCGCGGTAGGAGTACGGCCTGCCCGCCCAGACCTCGTGCAGGGTGCGGCCGTCGCGGCCGTGAACGGTCATCGGGCTGGTGTAGGCGTGGGTGTCGAAACCGGTCGCCCACACCACCACGTCGAGTTCGTGGACGGTGCCGTCCGGGGTCACGAGCCCCTCTGGCACGACGCGCTCGACGCCCGCCCGCACGATCCGCACGTTCTCCCGCTGCACCACGTCGTAGTACGTGGGGGACTTCGGGATCCGCTTGCAGCCGGGCGGGAAGTCCGGGGTCAGCGCGGCGCGCAGCTCCGGGTCGCGGATCGCCGCGACGTCGTCGCGCAGCGCCTGCTGGGCGAGGGGGCGCTTGTCCCCCGCCCCGGCCAGCTTCCAGTACGGGTCCGACAGCCGGGGGTCCTGCCCGATCCGCCCCATCAGCGCGGCGAGGACCTCCGCGCCCTGCTCGGGGCCGGACCGGGCCCGGTCGAGCTCGTCCGGCGCCAGCGCGGGGTTGAGGTTGGTCTCGATCCACTGAGGCGTGCGCACGAACTGGGTGACGGCGTGTCCGCGTGCGCCCAGCTCGGCCGTGAGCTGGATCCCACTGGACCCACTCCCGACGATCCCGATCCGCTTCCCGGCCAGCTCCAGCCCCTCGGGCCAGGCCGACGAGTGGAACGCCGGCCCGGCGAAGGAGTCGAGCCCCGGCAGCCGCGGCAGCGTGGGGACCCGGAGGAACCCGGTCGCCGCCACGACGACGTCGGCCCCCAGCTCGTCCCCGTCGGAAAGGGTCAGCAGCCACTCCCCACCAGTCCACCGGCAGTCCACGACCTCCACGCCGAACCGGATGTGCCGGCGGAGGTCGTGCTCGTCGGTGACCCCGACGAGGTAGTCCTGGATCTCCGGCCCGCTCGGGAAGGCGGCGGAGAAGTCGTACTTCGGAGAGAACTCCAGCTGGTAGCGGGCCGCGGGGATGTCCACGGACAGCCCCGGGTACCGGTTGTCCCGCCAGGTCCCGCCGACCTCCCCGGCCTTCTCCAGGACCGTGAAGCCGATCCCGCGGTCGGCCAGCATCTTGGCCATGTAGAGCCCGGACATCCCGGCCCCGACGATCACTACCCGCAGCTCGCCCATGCCTCAGCTCGCGGCCGCGACCGGCTCCCCGGCCGGCATCGCGTGCACGGCGGGCAGCACCTTCTCGGCGAACAGCCGCATGTTGCGCTCGCCGTCCGCGGCGCTCATCGACCCGAACCGCAGCAGGAACACGAACTGCGACGGATTGACCTTCTGCCGGATCTCCTCGATGCCGGCGACGACCTGCTCGGGCGAGCCCCAGACGTTGTTCTTCACGAACACGTCCGCCCACTTGCCCGCGCCGTCCCGATACATCGCGGCGTTGTCCCGGTAGGCCTCGTAGCCGGGGATGTCGGCGAAGTGGCTGCCACCGAGCTCGTAGTGCTTCAGCGAGCTCTCGCCGTACTCCAGGAAGTGCTGGTAGGCGCGCTTGTCGCCCGCTTCGCCGTCCGTGTGGACGTAGCAGGACACCGCGATGATGGGCTGCACCGGCTCGAAGCCGTGCTGCGCGCGCAGGGCACCGTACTCGGCCAGCTCGACGGCGTACTCGTCCCAGGTCTTCTTGGGGATGATGATCGGCTTGAGCCCCAGCTCGGCGGCGTACGGGATCGTCTGCGGGTTGCCCCAGGCGGCGTGCATGTCGTCGGCGACCTGGGTGCTGACGGGCGCGGGCCGCAGCGAGGTCTCCGGCAGCTGGAAGATCTTGCCGTCGTAGGTGAAGCGGTCCTCGGTGATCGCCTTGCGTATGATCTCCACGGACTCGACCCAGCGCTGCCGGGATTCCCCCATCGGGATCTGCAGCGAGCCGAACTCGCGGCGGGCCGCGCCGCGGCCGACGCCGGCGTAGATCCGCCGGTCCGGGCCGATCATGTTCTGCAGCGCCGTGAGGTCCTCGGCGACGCGCAGCGGATTGTGCCAGGGCAAGACCAGCACCATCGTGCCGAAGTCGATCCTGGTGGTGGCGCCCGCGAAGTACGCGAGCAGCTGCAGCGGGTTGGGCTGCATGGTGTACGGGGTCGTGTGGTGCTCGACGGTCCAGAGCGAGTCGAAGCCGAGCGGCTCGACGAGTGCGCCCAGCGCCAGCTCCTCACGCCAGACCTGGTCGTCCGGCTTGGCGGAGCGACCGGGCACGTCCTCGCCACGCTCCTGGGCCTCGAAGCGACCCCAGTCGTCGTGGTTCGCGAACAGGAACGACACGCCAGCCTTCACGGAACTCTCCTCTGATGCCGGGGACTGCGGTGTCCGGAACCGGCGCGGGCCGCGGGAGAGGGCTCCACGCGCCGGTCCGTCAACCATATACAAACGACTTGATTACGTCGAGGGCTGACCCGTCGACTCCCATATCCGCTGGTGGACGACGGTGACGTACGCGGCGAAGGTCGCCTGGTCCGGGAATGCGATGAGCTCGCCGCGCTCCACCTCGACGAAGCGGGAGGCCACGTCGTCGAGGTCGAGACCGGGGACGACGAGCCCCTCGGTCTCGGCGATCCGGACCAGCGCGAGCCTGCTGCCGACGCACTGGAACAGCCCGCCGTCCGCCGGGCAGTCCGGATGCACGAGCCACGCCGCGGCGGCGCTGGTGCGCTCCGGGCGGTAGTGCTCGCGGAACCAGGCCTCGCGCTCCGGGTCCTCCTTGAGCATCGCGGCGGTCATCCGGGTGTGGGCACCCACGCAGAGCACGTTGGCGCGGATGCCGTGTGGGGCACCGTCGCAGCGCACGCTCCCGGCCAGGCCGATCAGCCCTGTCTTGCTCGCGCCGTAGTGCGCCAGCGCCGGAACGCCGTAGAGCGGCCCCGCCGAGCCGATGTAGAGCAGCCGCCCGCCCCCGCCCGCGATCAGGTGCGGCCAGGCCGCGCGGGTGAGGTGGAACGGGCCCGACAGGTTGACCCGCAGGACCCGGTCCCAGACCTCGGCGGTGAGCTCGGCGAACGGCTGGAACGTGACGACGGCGGCGTTGTGCACGATCGCGTCGATCCGCCCGTAGGCGGTCAGCGCCGCGTCGACCAGATCGGCGCAGCCCTGTGGGTCGCCGACGTCGGAGGCGTCGGCCACCGCCTCACCCTCCGCCGCGACGATCTCCGCCACGACCTCGGCGGCCGGGTCACCTCCGGGCGAGGTGCCGTCGACCGCCGAGCCCACGTCGTTGACCACGACCCGGGCGCCGCGCGAGGCGAGCAGCAGCGCGTGGCTGCGACCCATCCCCCGCCCGGCGCCGGTGACGATCACGACGCGCCCACCGAAGTGGACCGTCACGGGGTGGCGCCGAACGGGTCGAGCGAGTCCAGCGGCACGAGCTTCCCGCCCTGGATGCGGGACGGGAACACCGTGGCGGACGCGATCCGCGGCAGTTCGGCGATCGGGCCCGGCTTGGCGAACGAGAGCCCGTCGATCCAGAGGAAGTCCAGGCCGTCGACCTGGTTCAGCGCCGCGGTCAGCGACTCCCGCGTGACGTCGCCCTGGATGCCCCCGGCGACCTCTGCGAACAGGTGCACCGACGCCCACGCCCGCAGTCCGAGTCCCGACGACGCGGTCCCCGGCGAGTACTTCTGCAGCGCCGCCGTGAACGCCTGGCCCGTCGGGTTGGTGGGGTTCGCGTCCGGCGTGCCCGCCACGACGTAACTGCCCTCCGCCGCGGCCCCGGCCTCGGTGATCACCGCCTCGGACACGGTGCCCGCGCTGGCGACCACCTTGATCGGCGACCCGGCGTCGGCGATCGCCTTCCACAACTTGAGGTTCGCCTCGGGCGACATCGAGGACACGAACACCTGAGCGCCCGCCGCTGTGGCCTGGGCGATATAGGTGGCGTAGTCGAGGGTGTCCGCGGGGATTTCGTAGACAGCGACGTTCTGCACGCCCGCCGCCTTCGCCCCGAGGTCGAAGTAGCTCTGGGTGGTGGCCGTCCCTGCGGTCTCGATGTGGATGGAGGCGATCTTCGTCGCCCCCATCTGCTGGGCCGCCACGAACGGCATGCCCGCGAAGGCGGGGACACCGGGGTCGAACAGGTAGTTGGCCGTGCTCTGGGCGTCGACCGGCGTGATGGCGTCCGCGCCGATCGACGGCAGCCCCGCCTCCTCCAGCACCGGCAGGACCTGGGCCCCGAAGTTCGACAGCGACCCGACGAGGGCGACGGCATCCCCGCGCGCCCCCTCCTGGGCGCAGCGCAGGGCCTCGTTGGCGTCGTAGCGGTCGTTGCAGGTGGTGAGCTTGATCTGCTTGCCGTGGACACCGCCTGCCGCGTTGATCTCGTCGACGGCCGCCTGCGCACCGGTCTGCAGCATCGGGAGCGACGCCGTCTGGGACTCGATCGGGCCGATCTGGAACAGCTCGAGGGTGGCCCCCGACCCCCCGCCGCCGCCCGAGGTCCCACAGGCGGTGGCCGTCACCAGGACGGCCGCGAGCACGCATGATCGCAGCTTCATTCTCGTCTCCATCGATGAGAAGGCGACCGACCACAGGACGGTCGGACGCGAGGACGCACCGGGTCGCGGGGCTGCGCGCGTGGCGGCGGATGTCTAACACACCGAACGGGTGAAGCTCAACACTCGACGCTCTCGCCTGCGAAAACAGATCGCGCCTTTCCATGCACAGACGATTTGATATAGATTTTGGCGCACCGAGGCGGGCTGCACTCGGACCCTCCCACCCGGCGTCGCCCTCAGCGCGCCACGTCTCGAGGCCGACGAAGGAGTCGCTCGTGGGGATCCAGACACTCCAGGTCGCCGCTCTGGCGCTCGGACCGGGCGCGATGCTCGGGCTGCTGGCGCTGGGCATCGTGCTCATCTATCGCGGAACCGGCACGCTCAACCTCGCCCACGGCTCGCAAGCCGCGCTCGGCGGCTTCGTCTACTGGGACGCCACCGTCGGCCTGGGCCTCTCGCCCGCCCTCGCGCTCGTCGTCGCGATCGTGGTCAGCGGACTCTGCGGCGTCCTGATCCAGGTGCTCGTGATGCGCAGGCTCGCGGGCGCCTCACCGCTCACCCACCTCATCGCGTCGGCGGGTGTGCTGATCGTGATCCAGTCGCTGCTCCTGCTCCGCTACGGCAGCAACGGGCGCAACGTCCCCTCGCTGCTGCCCACTGGCCCCGTCCCGCTCGGCGGCGAGGTCACGATCGGTCTCGACCGACTGCTGCTGATCGTCGTCGCCCTGGTCGTCATGCTCGCGCTGTGGCTGCTCTACCGGTTCACCACCTTCGGCATCGCCACCGCCGCATCCGCGGAGAACGCGATGGCCGGTGCCGCGCTCGGGCACGACCCGAACCGGCTCGCGATGGGCAACTGGTTCCTCGGCGGTGCGCTCGCCGGGCTCGCCGGTGCGTTGCTGGCCCCGATCAGCGGGCTCGACCTCACCACGATGCTCAACCTGATCGTCCCCGCGCTCGGGGCGGCGTTGTTCGGCGGGCTGGTGTCCTTCCCGCTCACCGTGCTCGGCGGGATCGTCATCGTGCTCGCGCAGTCGCAGGCGTCGCTGCACATCCCGCTGCGCGGTGCCAGCACGATCGCGACCTTCGTGATCATCGTGGGACTCATGGTCCTGCGTGGGCGGAGCATTCCGCTGCGCGGGTTCCTGGGCGCCCGGTTGCCCGCGTTGGGGAGCGGGCGGATCCGGTGGCCGATCGTCGGGGGCGTGCTGGTCGTCGGGCTCGTACTGATCTGGCTGGTGCTGCCCGACGTCTGGAACGACGCGCTGCTCACCAGCATGCTCGTCGCTGTCGTGATGCTGTCGATCGTCGTGGTCACCGGGTTCGCCGGACAGCTGTCCCTGGCACAGTTCGCCCTGGCCGGAGTGGGAGCGGTGATCGCGTCACTGCTCGGCACGTACGTCGGACTGCCGTTCCCGCTGCTGCTGCTCGCCGCCGCGGTCGGCGCGGTCCCTGTAGGGATTCTGCTGGCGCTGCCCGCCACCCGGATGCGGGGCGCGAGCCTGGCAGTGGTCACCCTCGCGTTCAACGTGCTCCTCGCGGCGACCGTGTTCAGCCGGGCGCAGGTGATCACCGTGCCGCGGCCCAGCCTCTTCGGCCTCGACCTGAGCCCGATCCTGCATCCCGAGCGGTACCTCACGCTGGTCGTGGTGGTGTTCGCGGTGCTGGCGCTGGCCGTCGCGAACCTACGCCGCAGCCGGACCGGCCGACGGTTCGTGGCCGTCCGCGGTAACGAGCGCGCCGCCGCGGCGGTGGGCATCGACGTGGCCCGGGTCAAGATCAGTGCCTTCGCGATCTCCGCGGTCATCGCCGCGATCGGTGGGGTGCTGCTGGCCTTCCGCACCACCTCGGTCGTCTGGACCGACTTCGACGTCCTGGGCTCGGTCGACCAGCTCGCCTGGACGGTGATCGGTGGCGTGGGATTCGTCGCCGGGCCGCTGCTGGGCATGGGTTTCGTGCCCGGCGGCCTGGGCACCCAGGTGATCGACACCGTCTACACGGACGACTTCGCCCTGCTCCCACTGATCGGCGGGCTTCTGGTTCTGCTCACCCTGATCATGAACCCGGACGGCGTCGCCGCCGTGGCGAAGCACAGCCTGCGGCGGTTCTTTCCACCGGAGCCGCCACCCACACCGCCGGCGCCGAGCAAGCCGGCAGAGACCGCCCATGCCCGACCGCGCGGTGCCCTCGCGGTCGAGGACCTGCACGTCTCGTTCGGCGCGGTGCACGTGCTCGACGGGGTGTCTCTCACCGTCGAACCGGGCCGTGTGCACGGCCTCATCGGACCGAACGGCGCGGGCAAGACCACGCTCCTCGACGCGGTGAGCGGGTTTGCCGCCCCGGCTGCGGGGCGGATTTCCCTCGGCGGGCACTCGTTCGACGGCGTACCCACATGGCAACGCTCGCTTCTCGGCCTCGGCCGTTCCTTCCAGAGCCTCGAGCTGTTCGACGACCTGACCGTGCTGGACAACATCCGGGTCGCGACCCGAGCCCGCAGCCGTTTCGGCCTCGCGGGCGACCTCGTACGCCCCCAGTCCGACGACCTCGGCCCCGCCGCCTGGCAGGCCATCGAGCTTCTCGAGCTCACCGACCAGCTGACCAAGAAGATCGACGAGGTGCCTCACGGGGTGCGTCAGCTCGTCGGGATCGCCCGCGCTCTCGCAGCGGATTCGGACGTCGTGCTGCTCGACGAGCCCGCCGCGGGCCTCGACGACCGCGAGACCGCCGAGCTCGCCCGGCTGGTGCGCCGGACCGTAGACGTCCGCGGGATCGGGGTGCTGCTCATCGAGCACGACGTCGAGTTCGTGATGTCGGTCAGCGACTCCGTGACCGCCCTGAACTTCGGCCGGATCGTGGCGGCGGGGCCGCCCGACGAAGTCCGACGCAACCCGATCGTCGTGGACGCCTACCTCGGTCGCGACGACTCTGAGCCGGTTGTGGAGGAACAGGTATGACGATCCCGGTGATCGCAGCGCGCGGCCTCGGCGTCGGGCACGGTGCCCGACCCTTCGTCACCGGCCTCGACCTCGAGGTGCACCCCGGTGAGATCGTCGCGCTGCTAGGGGCGAACGGGGCGGGCAAAAGCACCACCCTGCTCGGCCTCGCTGGCGCGCTGGCTGCCCAGGAGGGGCACGTCGAGCTGCGCGGGCGCACAGTCCGGTCCGCGCTGCACCGTCGGGCGCAGCAGGGCCTCGGGTTCATCACCCAGCAGCGCTGCGTGTTCATGGGGCTGACCGCGCGGGACAACTTGCGGGCGGGCGGGGTGGACCCCGGCCGGGCCGTCGAGGCCTTCCCCGAGCTGCGTCCGCACCTCGGCCGTACGGTCGGCCTGCTCTCCGGGGGCCAGCAGCAGATGCTGGCCGTGGCCAGGGCAATCGCCCGCAAGCCGGACGTGCTGCTCGCCGACGAGCTCTCCCTCGGCCTCGCCCCGTTGGTCGTGGACCGCATCCTCGGCGCGCTGCGCACCGCGTGCATCGAGGACGGCCTCGGGCTGCTGCTCGTGGAGCAACAGGTGCCCAAGGCGCTCGCCGTCGCCGACCGGGTCGTGGTGCTGCGCCGCGGCAAGATCGCCCTCGAAGGGCCGGTCGCGGACGTTCGCGGGCGGCTCGACGACCTTCAAGACCTCTATCTCTGACCAGGAGGACTCGTCATGACCACCACCGCATCGCCGCTGCAGACCCCCTACCCGGTGTCCGACGAGCAGGTCACCCACTACCAGCGGGTGGGCTGGGTGCACGTGCCGGAGCTGCTCCCCGCCGACCTCACCCAGGAGATGCTCGCCCGCATCGGCGAGGGCTTCCGAGTGAAGCCGAGCCGCAACGAGAACTGGATCGAGGACGAGAAGTTCACCGACATCCTCAGTATCTACAACGGGATGGCCTGGAAGGACGACCTCTTCCACTCGATCGCGACCTCGCCGCGCATGACCTCGCTGGCCCAAGCCCTGCTGGGTGGCGAGCCGGGGCAGTTCGTCCACGACATGGCGTTCGTCAAGCCCGCGGAGCACGGCGCCGAGAGCTCCATGCACCAGGACTTCCCCTTCTCGCCCTTCGACCGACCGGGCACCATGACCGTCTGGGTAGCGCTCACGGACATGACCCCGGACATGGGCACCCTGGAGTTCCTGTCCGGCTCCCACACCGTCGGGCCGCTGGGCCGGTACAACCGCAAGGCGGGGGACGACATGCGCGCCGCCAACCCATGGCTGGCCGACCGGTTCCCCCTGGAGGGCGGCCTGCACCTGCGTGCGGGCGACGCCACCGTGCACCACGACCTCACTGTGCACGGCTCGCAGCCGAACAGCACCCCGCGCACCCGCTCTGCCTACACCGCGCGCTACATGCCCGCCGACGTCCTCTACACCGGGACCCCGCACCACCACTACGACACCTTCGACCTCACGCCCAATGAGTCCTTCGCCTCCTACGAGGTCTTCACCGGTTTCGGGAGCCGCTGACATGTACCTCAGGTACGAGACCCTCGACGAGGGCCGCGTCGCCCGGATCGCCCTCGACCGGCCGCGACAACGCAACGCGCAGAACCGCGGCCTGCTCATCGAACTCGACGAGGCGTTCGCCCGCGCGGAGGCCGACGACACGGTCCGCGTGGTGATCCTCAAGGGCAACGGCCCGGTCTTCTCCTCGGGCCACGATCTCGGGTCGAAGGACGCGCTGGCCGAGCGCGCGCCCGGCGGGCACCCGAGCTACGCCTGCAACGGCGGCACCGCGCCGCCCGTGGAGATGCGGCACCGGCAGGAGTGGCACCACTACTTCGCCAACACCCGGCGCTGGCGCAACCTCCGCAAGATCACAGTCGCGCAGGTCCACGGCAGCGTCTACTCGGCGGCGTTGATGCTCGCCTGGTGCTGCGACCTCATCGTCGCGGCAGACGACGCGACCTTCGCCGACGTCGTCGGGACCCGGTTGGGGATGTGCGGGGTCGAGTACTTCGGGCACCCGTGGGAGTTCGGTCCACGCAAGGCAAAGGAGCTGTTGCTCACCGGAGATTCGATCGACGCCGTTGAGGCACACCAGCTGGGCATGGTGTCCAAGATCTTCCCGGTCGACGAGCTCGACGACCGCACACTCGCGTTCGCCTCGCGGATCGCGCAGGTGCCGACCATCGCGTCGCTGCTGATCAAGGAGTCGGTGAACCAGGCCGTCGACGCGATGGGCTTCCCCGCCGCGCTCGACGCCGCCTTCACCGCCCACCAGCTCAACCACGCCCACTGGACCGTCGAGTCCGGCGGAACCTCGATCGTCGGCACGGCCGAGCACGGTCTGCCGGACTGGCGCACCGCACCGCCCGTTCGCCCGGCCCGGCGCGACGAGCCGTGAGCGGTAACGCTCGACGATCTCCGCATCCTCGACCTGTCACCAGCCCTCGCGAGCACACACGGCATTCTGCTGTTGGCCGATCTCGGCGCCGCCCGGTTCCGCAGTGAGCTCGGCGCCGACGCCCGCCGGATCACCGAGAGCATCGGGCCGCGAAACGCGATCTTCTTTGTGGCCGCGCCTTGGCTGACCTGCACCGTGATCTGCGCGGCCAGAGCGAGGCAGCCGGGTAGGTCACGCTGGATCTGAGTCGGTTCGCGACCGCCGGACCAGTGTTCGCCGCAGCTCCTCCACCAGAGGAGGCAGCGCAGGCAACCGGTCCGAAGGATCAGCGCGAGGCCGGAAGTGAGATCCGCCTGTCCAGGATCGACTCATTCAGCTCGTCCACGCAGCGGGGAGGCCGCGCGGGCGGCGGATCCCGGCGACGAGGCCGGAGCGGATGGTTGCGTGGGCTTCGCGGGGTGGCAGGCGCCGCAGCTGCCCCGCAGAGCAGAGATCAGTCGAAGTCAGGACCCGCCGAAGACGATCCTTGTTCCCGGCGGAGCCGGAGTGTCCAGGTCCTCGACGACCATCCCGTCGAGCTTGATCACCTTCCGCTCGAGATGGGCGGCAATCCGGTCCTCCGACAGCATCGCCGCGAGGCGGGTCCGGACCGTCGGGATCTCCTCAGCCTGCTCCGCGTCGCTCACGTCAGGATCAAACTTCCGCTGCACCCCGGCGGATGCCGTCGGCTCGCTCACCTCTTCGGGGTTCATCGGTCAGCTCCGGTAGGTCTGGCCGTTGTAGCGGCGGAGCTTCAGCGCCTCGGCCGGCACGAGCTGGTCCACCAGCCTCAGGCGTAACGAGGGGTTCCGCGACGCCCACATGATGGGGAACGTGACAAGCCCGTACCAGCGCGCGTCGAGCCCGCGGAACCACGAGTGGAGCTCGCCGTTCGCGAGGCCGGCGACGTCGAGCACGCCGGGCTTACTGATGTCGATGTTTCGTCGCTCCTGCGGGCCGAATATGCACCGCAAGTCAACGTAGACGGGCTTCACCATCCTGCGCATGGGCACCGCCTCCTACTCGAACGCATGTTCGAGATCGTACGACGGGCGTCACAGCTGTCGTCTCCAGCCGCGGCAGGTCACTCTTCGGTTGCGCAAGGTCGAGCGAGCCTCAGGAAGCCGTGCTCGGCGCGACGAAAGTGCGGATGCGCTCCTTCAGCTCGGGGTCGGCGACCTCCATGGTGAAGTCGCCGAGGTCGCTCGGGTCGCGGCCATCCCGGCGGACGGCGTCGACGAGGAGCTGACGCAGCTGGGCCGCGTTGTTCGGGTCGGCCTCGGCGGAGAAGTCGGCGATGACGTAGCCGCGGCGCCGAACAACGAAGTCGAGGAGCCTCGCCGATGCAGAAGTGGGTGGGGCAGGCTGCGCCGGCTCGACCTCGGTGATCTCCGGCTCGGGCTCCTGAGTCCCGGGCATTGCGTCGGACGGGGACGACGTCGCAGAGTCGTCGACGTCAGCGATCTCGAGGACGATCGGCCGTCCTCCGCTCTTGAGGAGGACCAGACCCCACTCCTCGAGGAGCTGCAGCGCCTTGTACACGGTGCCGACGCCGACCTCGTGCCGCTTGGCCAGGGCGTTCACGGCGAGCAGCTGATCGCCGGGTGCGAGCTCGCCTGTCAGGATCTGCAGGCGGATCGTCGACGCGACCTTTTCGAACGGGAGGCGTGGCGCCGTCTTCGCCCGCTCGCTCGCGGACGCAGCCACCTTCGGACGCTCGGGCAGCCGCGCCGCGATACCGGCGGCGGCACGCTGGTCGGCTTCGGCCAGCCAGGCGCTGTAGACCCGCAGCGTGGTGATACCTCCTCCGCTGTGCCCGAGCCGGCCGGCGACGGTCAGAATGTCCATTCCGGCGGCGATCAGTTCGGTCGCCGAGTAGTGCCGCAGGGCGTGGAAGTGCGTCTCGATCCCGAGCCGCTTGGCCATCCGCGTGTAGCGCTGCCCCACTGACGACGGCACCAGCGGCTCGCTGCTGTCCGGCGTCTGGGAGAACACGAACCCCTGCCCAGTGAGCAGCTTGCCGACCTGCGCCGCCGCCTCCTCGGCGCGCAGTCGGTGCTCGGCCAGTACCTCGCGCGTCTCGTCGTCGATCGTGACGCGGCGCTGCTGGTGGGTCTTCGTGTCCTTCTCCACCAGGTTGCTGCGGCCGTCGGTCCCAGGGCTCGGCGGATCTCGACCAGGCCCTGCTCGAGGTCCAGGTCCACATTGCGCCACCGCAAAGCGCACACCTCGCCCCGCCGCGCGCCCGTCGTCATGGTGAACCAGACCAGCGCGCCCCAGCCCGGATCCAGCGACGCCTCCTCGATCAGCTTCGCCGCCTCCGCCGGCGTCGGCGGGCGCGGGTCCGGCGGCTTCGGCGGCGGTGCTTCGGCCTGGACCACCGGGCTGGTTGCGATCCAGCGCCAGCGGACGGCCTTCTTGTATGCGCCGTTCAGGATGTGGTGGACGTGCCGGATCGTCGTGTTCGACAGTGGCTTGCACACGTGCGGCCGGCAACGCTCGTCGCACTCGTGCGGCTGGGGCGTGCGATGGTCGATCTGCCGGCTCTTCGGCCGGCAGTGGATGCGGCAGCGCCGGAGCTCGGCGTAGAGCGAGTCGAGCACGTCGGGGTCGACCGCGCCGGCCTTGAGTCCGCCGATGAAGGGGCGGACGTGATTCTCGAGGTATCGCGTGTACATGAGGTGCGTGCTCGGGCTGACGTCGATCATCTCGAGGTAGCGGTCGAGCAGCTGGTTGACCGTCGCCGTCGTTCGCGGGTTCCGGCGCTCGTCGACCTCGTTGAGCATCCGCGTGCGCGCGGCCTCAGCCTGAGCGTGCGCACGAGGTCCGGGCGGAATGATCTCGATGAGGTCGTGCCGACGCCCGCTGACGGCGTCGACGCCTCCGTAGACGCGCACGCGGTAGGCGCCGCTGGGGAGGCGGTCGACGCTGCCGCGGGTCCGCTTGCGGCCTGCCTGAGCACGGGGCATGACCTGAAAGTTAGGAACGTTCGTGTCATGAACCGTGTCACGACACGCGACCGCTGAGCGTGTCGCGCACGCATCAGACCTGGTCAGGGAGGGTGGGCGCGGCAGGGATCGAACCTGCGACCGCTCGGGTGTAAAGCGCGCGGCACTTCCCTCTCAGGCCTTTTACCAGCGCCAACGCTGGCACGAGATCCCTCTTCAACCCCTCCGACCGCGCCCTTCAACGGGATTTCGTGTCACGAGTGGTGTCATGGGAAGGAGCTTTTGAGCGCTTCTCGCCGCGATCGAATCGTTGGCGAACTCGTCCGCCGAGCTGTGATGTTTGGATTCGGCTTATTGCACCGCGCAAGCCTTCCAGCTGATCCGCACGTCGTCCGTGACGACGGCTTCGTCGCGATCCTCAGGGGCCACAGCGAACAAGCGTCCCGCTGAGCTGATGAAGCTGATCCCCGCCACCCAGATCAGCTGAGGGAGCTCGTGACCACGAGGAGGTTTCTCGGACGTGAGCCGCCGGGTGCCGGGTCGGAAGACGCTGGCCTTTACGGCATCCAGGCGCCTCTGCCCATGACGGCGGGACCCGCCGGGACTGGCTGACGAGCTGGAGACGTCGCCCGCCACTTTGACGAATCCGTCGCTCGAGCTACCAGCGTTCCACTGAGCGAGTCGAATATTCCCGTCGGCCTGGGGACGGTGTGACAGTTCCGGCATGCAGCAGCAGAGGATCCCGGCCGCGATCGTCGGCCCCGGGAACATTGGCACCGATCTGCTGGCGAAGCTCGCCGACAGCCCGGTGCTCGACGTCCGGTACGTCGTCGGCGTCGTCGAGTCCGAGGGTCTGGCCCGCGCCCGGGCGCGCGGGATCGAGGCCAGCGCGGACGGGGTGGACTGGCTGCTCCGCCAGGACCCGTTGCCGACGATCGTGTTCGAGGCGACCTCGGCCAAGGCGCACGCCGCCAACGCCCCGCGCTACGCCGAGGCGGGCATCCAGGCCGTCGACCTCACCCCCGCGCACCTGGGTCCGATGGTCTCGCCCGCGGTCAACGGCGCCGACCACCTCGCCTCGCCCAACGTCTCGATGATCACCTGCGGGGGACAGGCGACGATCCCGATCGTGCACGCCGTCTCGCGGATCACCCCGGTCCCTTACGCCGAGATCGTGGCGTCCATCGCGTCCCGCTCGGCCGGGGCGGGCACCCGGGCGAACATCGACGAGTTCACCCACACCACCAGCCGGGCCGTGGCCGAGGTCGGCGGGGCCGGGCGCGGCAAGGCGATCATCATCCTGAACCCGGTGGAACCGCCGATGATCATGCGCGACACGGTTTACTGCATGATCGGCGCCCACGCCGACCGTGCCGCGATCACCGCCTCGATCCACGAGATGGTCGCCGCGGTGCAGGAGTACGTGCCCGGCTATACGCTGCGCGCCGAGCCGCAGTTCGACGAGCCCACCCAGGCCTGGGACGGGCACGCCCGCGTGGCGGTGTTCCTCGAGGTCAGGGGCAACGGTGACTACCTGCCCCCGTACGCCGGCAACCTCGACATCATGACTGCCGCGGCCGCCCGGATCGGCGAGCTGATGGCCCGCGCCCAGCTGGAGGTGGCTGCATGACTCGCCCCGCCCTTTCTCGTCCCGCGCTGCGCGACGACGTCTGCATCATCGATACCACCCTGCGCGACGGCAGCCACGCCATGGCGCACCGGTTCACCGAGACCCAGGTCCGCGACATCGTCCGCGCGCTCGACGCCGCCGGGATCGAGTGGATCGAGGTCAGCCACGGCGACGGCGTCGGCGGCTCGTCGTTCAACTACGGCTTCTCCGGCACCGACGAGATGCGCCTGATTGCCGCCGCCCGCGACGAGGCCCGCCAGGCGAAGATCGCCGTGCTGCTCGTCCCCGGGATCGGCACCGTCGACGACCTCAAGCGCGCCCACGACGCCGGCGCCGAGATGGTCCGCGTGGCCACCCACTGCACCGAGGCCGACGTCTCCGCGCAGCACTTCGCCGCCGCCCGCGAGCTGGGCATGCAGACCGCCGGGTTCCTGATGATGGCGCACAAGACCAGCCCCGAGGACCTGGCGAAGCAGGCCCGGATCATGGTCGACGCCGGCTGCCAGGCCCCCTATGTCACCGACTCGGCTGGCGCGCTGCTCATGCACCAGGCCCGGGCCCGGTTCGAGGCCCTGCTCGTCGAGGTCGGGAACGACGCCTGGGTCGGCTACCACGGCCACCAGAACCTCAGCTTCGGCGTCGCCAACTCCGTCATCGCCCACGAGGTCGGCGTCCGCTACATCGACGGCTCGCTGTGCGCGCTCGGCGCCGGCGCGGGCAACTCCCCCACCGAGGTGCTCGCGGCGGTCTTCGACCGGCTCGGCGTGGACACCGGGCTCGACGTCGGGCGGCTGCTCGACGCCGCGGAGGAGGTCGTCCGCCCGTACCTGACCCGCTGGCCGAAGATGGACCGCAACGCCATCGTCCAGGGCTGGGCCGGGGTCTACTCCTCGTTCCTGCTGCACGCCGAGCGGGCTGCCGAGCGCTACAAGGTGCCCGCCCACGCGATCCTGCGCCGCTGCGGCGAGCGCGGCTACGTCGGCGGCCAGGAGGACATGATCATCGACGTGGCGCTCGGCCTCGCCGCGGAAACGGGCTCGGCGGCCTGAGCTCAAGGCAGGTCGGCCCACACGTCCCGGTCGAGCCCCGGGATCAGGGCTGCCTGCCTGCTCAACGCGTTCGCGGCGGTCCGGACGGCGAGCCCGACCTGATCGGGTTCGACGATGCCTACCCCGGCACTGACCGAGACGGCGGCGATGGGACCGGACCGGGAACCGGTGATCGGCGCGGCCGCACAGAGCACACCTGGACCCGACTCGTTGCGCTCGTAGGCCACCCCTCGCTCCCGGACCGTGGCCAGCTCCGCCCGCAGCGCCGCCTCGTCGGTGATCGTGGCGGGGCCGACTGCAGGCAGGCCCGCGGCGATGACGGCGTCTACTTCGGCCTGGGGCGCCCACGCGAGCAGGGCTTTGCCGACAGCGGTGGCGTGCGCGGGTATCCGCCCGCCGACTCTAGAGGCCAGCCGCGGAGCGTCCCGACTGTGGAGGATCATCACGTAGACGACCTCTGTCCCGTCGAGAACAGCAAGGTGGACGGTCTGTCGGGTGGCGCTGCGCAGGTCGGCCATTGTGGCCAGCGCCAGCCTGCGCAACTCCCGCGGCCGCGCCGCCCGCTCGCCGAGTTCGAAGAAGCGCAAGCCGAGCCGGATCCGTCGGCCGGATCGCTCGAGGAAGCCGTACCCGACCAGCTCCGTCACCAGCCGGGAGGCGGTCGCCTTCGCCAGCGCCGACCGTCGGGCGATCTCGCCGACCGAGAGGTCGGCGTCCTCGGTGGTGAAGGCGTCGAAGACCGCAGAGACCCGCCCGATCACGGACGGCGGCGCATCGGGGGTGCGCGGAGGCACGTCAGCTGCCCTGCTCCGCGGCGGCCCGGGCCGACACCCAGGCGGCGACCTGCGCCCGGGATCGGAATCCGAGCTTGTTCAGGATCCGCTCCATGTGGGCCTCCACCGTGCGCAGCGAGAGCACCAGCCGGGCTGCGATCTCCCGGTTCGACAGCCCGTCCGCCACCAGGGCGGCGACCTCCTCCTCGCGGCGGGTCAGTTCCGAGGTGCTCGCGGCGCGGTGCGGGGCGGCGACCGGTCGCTCGGTCCGCTCGCCGAGGGCGGCGGCGATCGCGTCGGGCAGGTCGAGCGCGGCGCCCTCCCGCATGCCCTTCTCCAGTGCGGGCGCACCGAGCTGGACTGTCAGCGCCTCTATGCGGTCCCGGTGATAGGTGGTCAGCCTGCCGAAGGCCGAGAGCGTCGCCTTCGTCTTGCTCCAGACCCGGTCTGCCATGCCGAGCAGCCTGGCCGCCCGCTCGGGATCACCGCGGTCGTTGGCGATCCAGCCGAGGACCTCGAAGGACCGCGCCATCACCAGCTGCTCGCCGAAGTCGCGCATCACGGAGATGCTCTGCTTCAGCTCCTGCTCGGCCTCCGCGGTCCGGCCGGACCGCCACCAGGCCAGCCCGAGGACCCAGTGCCCGTGCGCCCGGTACCAGGACTCGCCGTAGCGTTCGCTCAACCGCACACAGGCTGCGGCGTGCGCGGCGGCGGCCTCCAGGTCGTCGGCCACCACGGCCAGCAGGGCGAGCTGGACGAGCGCGATCGCCGTACCAACCCGCTCGTCCCGGGCACGGAAGCCGTGGTGCGCTCTGGACAGTCGCTCGCGCGCGGTGTCGAGGTCACCGACGTGCAGGGCCGCCACCCCTTGCGCGAGCAGGAACTCGTCCCGCAAGTCGGGGGCCCCGAGGCGGTCCGCCAGCCGGCCGCCTTCGGTGAGCAGGGGTGCCGCTGCGTCGGCGTCGCCCTGCATCAGGGCGAGCCATGCCCGGGTCCAGAGGGCCACCCCGCGGCGGTGATCTTCGCTCGTGCGCACCTCTAGGACGCGGTCCACCCACCGAGCGCCCTCGCTCAACGAGCCGACAGCGTGCCAGTAGACGCGCAGGGCACCCGCCATGTCTGCGGCATCCACACCGTCTCCGGCCAGGGAGCGATCCAGCACGGCGCGGACATCGGGGTTGAACTGCTGGATCCGTGCCAGGCCGACGAGCTGGGCCGCGGTGAAGCAGTCCTCGTCGGCCCGGAGCACGAGCTCGCGGACGTACGCACCGTGGAGTCCGCGAACTTCCGCCTCGTCTCCGAAGGCGGCCAGGCGTGCGCGGCCGAACTGTCGGATCGGCTCCAGGAACCGGTAGCGAGCCGGGGGCCCCGGGACAAGGGTGAGGACGGACTTGTCAACGAGACCGGCGAGGGCGTCGAGGGCGTCCGCGCCGCACACCGCCGTCGCCCCGTCGAGATCGAAGGAGCCCTCGAACACCGACGCCCGGGCCCAGGCCGCTCGTTCGGCCGGTGTGCAGAGCTCGAAGCTCCAGTCCATCAGCGCCGTCAGGGCGCGCTGGCGGGGCTCGGCCCCGGCGTTGCTCCCCGTCAACAGGCCGACGAGGTCGTCAACCCGCGCGGCGACCTGGTCGAGGGTCATCGAACGGAGCCGGGCGGCGGCCAGCTCGATGGCGAGGGGGATCCCCTCGAGCCGCGCGCAGAGCGTCCGTACGGCGGCCCGTTCAGACTCGTCGATGGTGAATCCCGGGGCCACCGCGGCGGCCCGATCGACGAACAGTTGCACCGCCTCGTAGCGCAGCAGCTCGGCGAGCGGGACGTCTCCGAACACGGCCGTGCCACCGCTGGGCGCCGACAGCGGAGGGACGACTACGAGGTGCTCGCCGCTGACGCCGAGCGCCTGCCTGCTGGTGGCGAGGACCCGTACCTCCGGGGCCCAGCGCAGGATTCGGCGCACCAGGGCGGCGATCTCCTCGGAGAGGTGCTCGCAGTTGTCCAGCACGAGGAGCACCCGTCGGCGGCACAGGTACTCGACGATCCCGTCCACCGGGTCGCTGGCCGACTGGTCGCGAAGGTCCAACGCCGCCCCGACGGCCTCGGCCACGTGCCCGGCGCTGGAAACCTCGGCGAACTCCACCAGGCGGACACCGTCGGCGAACCGGCGGCGGACCTCGTCGGTGGTGCGCAGGGCCAGCCGGGTCTTGCCCACACCGCCCGGCCCGATCAGTGTGACGAGGCGGTGGGCGCTGAGGGTGCGCTTGACCGCGGCGAGTTCGGTCCGTCTGCCGACGAAGGCGGTGAGCTCGGCGGGGAGTCCGCTGGTGTGCGGCGCCGGTGGCGTGGTCATCTCGGGCGGGACGCTAGCCAGCCTCGTGACGGGCGGTCAAGCGCGCGCCCAGGCATCTCCGTGGTGGCTTAGGTGTTCTCCCCGTACCGGCGGCCCGAAGCGGGCGAGCAGGGTCGACACCGACCGGACGCACCCGGCGGCCTGGACGGCCGACGAACTCATCGTGGAGTCGCCTCATGACGGATCCCCTTCCTCCCCTCGCCGCGCCGGACGAGGCGGACAGCCGGTCCACGGCACCACCCCGCAGCACTGCGCGCATCCTCCTTGGTGCCGGTGTGGGCAACATGCTCGAGTGGTTCGACTGGAGCGTGTACGCGATCTTCGCGACGTTCTTCGCTACGCAGTTCTTCGTCGACGACGGCGCCCTCGGCGCCGTGCTGTCGACCCTCGCGATCTTCGCGGTCGGTTTCCTGATGCGGCCGCTCGGCGGGTTCCTCTTCGGGTGGGTCGCGGACCGCCGCGGCCGCCGCTTCGCGATGACCACATCGATGATGATGATGGCAGGCGGCAGCCTGCTGATCGGCGTCTCGCCCACCCACGGGCAGATCGGCATCTGGGCGGCCGTGCTGCTCGTCGTCGCCCGCCTCGTGCAGGGTCTCGCGCACGGCGGCGAGATCTCGGCGTCCTACACCTACATCGCCGAGATCGCCCCGCGCCACCGACGCGGATTGTGGTCGACCACGGTCTACGTCTCGGTGACCGCGGGCATCCTGAGCGCCTCACTGATCGGCGCCCTCGCCTCGACGATCTTCGGTGCGGAGGACCTGCGCCAGTGGGCCTGGCGCATCCCCTTCCTGATCGGCGGCGCCCTGGGCCTCGTCGGCCTCTACCTGCGGCGGAGCCTGCACGAGACCACGGCCTTCCAGGAGGCGGAGCCCGCACCCAGGACGCTGCGCTCCCTCGCCGCTGACCTGGGCCGCAACCGCGTCAACCTGGCCCGGACCATCGGGCTGACGGCCGGGATCACGGTCATCTACTACGTTTGGGCCGTCGGCATCTCCGGGTTCGCGATCAGCACTCGCGGGGTGGACCCGACGCACGCGCTCTGGGCGACGGTCGTCGCGAACACGCTCTTCATGATCACCCTCCCGCTGTGGGGCCTCCTCTCGGACCGCGTCGGTCGCCGCCCGGTCTACCTGGCCTACGGCATCGCGATGGCGCTGGTGGCCTATCCCCTGCTCGCGCTGCTCGACGACTCCGCCGTGCGCCTCGGTGTGCTCATGACGGTGGCCCTGGTGCTGATGGGCGCGTTCGTCGGCAACATGCCCGCGTACTTCTCCGAGCTGTTTCCCACCAGGGTCCGGGCAAGCGGCGTCGGTATCGGCTCGTCGTTGACCGTGGCGATCCTCGGCGGCTCGGCCCCGTACCTGCTGACCTGGCTCTCCGCTCAGGGCCTGGAGTGGGTGTTCGGCCTCTACACCGTGGTGCTGGCCCTGATCGGGCTGGTCACGGCCGCCTTCTCCCCCGAGACGAAGGGCAGTGACCTGCAGTGACCCTCCCCGGCTCCGACGAGGTCCGCTACACAGTCGCCGACCACCTCGCAACGGTCACCCTCGACCGCCCCGAACGGCGCAACTCGTTGTCCCAGAGCGTGATGAGCACGCTGATCGAGTGCTTCGCGCACGCCTCGACCACCGACGACGTGAGGGCGGTGGTCCTCACCGGTGCGGGGGACGCGGCGTTCTGCGCCGGCGCGGACCTGAAGGAGTTCGACGAGATGGCGCGCCGGGGCGAGCAGATCCCGGTCCCGATGTCCGGCTCCGACCGCAACGTCTACGAGGTCGTCGCCGAGACCCCGAAGCCCACGATCGCGGTGCTGAACGGGCCTGCGGTGGCCGGCGGCTTCGAGTTGGCGCTGGCCTGCGACCTGCGGATCGCCGCCGAGCACGCGTTCGTCGTTATGCCCGAGGCCAAGCGCGGGATGGGCGCGAACTTCGCGACCGTGCTGCTCCCGCGGCTGCTCCCTCGGGCGGTCGCGCTGGAGATGCTCTACCTCGGCGAGCCGGTCTCCGCCCGCACCGCGCTCGGCTGGGGTTTGATCAACCGGGTCGTCGACCGCACCGAGCTGGCGGCGGAGAGCGCGAAGTACGTCGAGGCGATTGTCGGGAACGCCCCGCTGACGCTGCGCCGCTACAAGGAGATGACGTTCAAGGGCTGGGAGCTGCCCGTCGCCGCGGCGCTGCGGCTCGGTGTCGGCCCGAACCCCTACCTGTCCGAGGACCGTGCGGAGGGCATCCGCGCCTTCCTCGAGAAACGTCCGCCGCGGTGGCAGGGCCGGTGAACCGTCCTCTCGACAAGGAGAATCACGTGCACGACCTGACCGACGACCAGCTGGCGATCCGCGGGGCCGTGGAGGACCTCTGCGCCCGGTTCCCGCTGGAGTACTGGCGCGAGCGGGACGCGAACCTGGAGTACCCCGAGGAGTTCGTCGACGCCCTGGGCGAGGCCGGCTGGCTCTCGGTGCTCATCCCGGAGGAGTACGGCGGCGGCGGGGGCACGCTCAGCGACGCGGCCCTGATCCTGGAGACGATCAACCGCTCCGGCGGCACCGGAGTGCCCGCCCACGCGCAGATGTACACGATGGGCACGATCCTGCGGCACGGATCGGACGAGCAGAAGAAGCGGCTGCTGCCCGAGATCGCCGCGAACCGGCTTCGGCTGCAGGCCTTCGGCGTCACCGAACCCGACGCCGGCTCGGACACCACCCGGATCCGCACCTTCGCCCGCCGGACCGGCGACCACTACGTCGTCAACGGCGCCAAGATCTGGACCTCGCGGTTCCGGCACTCCGACTACATGCTCCTGCTGGTCCGCACGACCCCCTACGAGGACGTCGTCAAGAAGTCCGACGGCATGTCGGTGCTGCTGGTGGACCTGCGCGAGGCCGGCGACGCGATCGCCGTCCGCCCCATCCGGACCATGACCGCGCACGAGACCAACGAGGTGTTCATCTCCGACCTGCGGGTGCCGGTGGAGAACCTCGTCGGGGAGGAGGGCAAGGGTTTCCGCTACATCCTCTCCGGGCTCAACGCCGAGCGGATCCTGATCGCCTCGGAGGTACTGGGAGACGGGTTCTGGTTCGTCGACCAGGCCACCCGATACAGCCGGGAGCGGATGGTGTTCGGCCGCCCGATCGGCCAGAACCAGGGCGTCCAGTTCCCCCTCGCCCAGGCCTACGCCGACCTCTCCGCTGCGAGCCTCATGCGCTGGCGCGCGGCGTCGCTGTTCGACGCCGGGCAGCAGCCCGGGTTCGAGGCCAATGCGGCAAAGCTGCTCGCCTCCAGAGCCAGCTGGGCCGCGGGCAACGCCGCCATGGACACCTTCGGCGGGTTCGGCCTTGCCGAGGAGTACGGGATCGAGCGCAAGTTCCGTGAGGCTCGACTGCCGCTCGTCGCGCCGATCAACAACAACCTCGTCCTCGCCTACATCGGGCACCAGGTGCTCGGCATGCCCAAGTCGTACTGATACCGCGTATCGAGAACCCGGAGGGTCCCACCATGGATCTCAACCTCAAGGACAAGTCCGTCATCGTCACCGGCGGCAGCAGCGGGATCGGCCTGGCCGCGGCCCGGCTGTTCGCCGAGGAGGGTGCCCGCGTCGTCATCGCTGCGCGCCGCCCCGAGGTGCTCGAGGCCGCTGCGCGTTCGGTCACCGACGCCACCGGGGTGCGGGTCGACGGGGTGGCCACCGACGTGCGCGATCCCGCGGCCCTCGACCGGCTCGTCCGCACCGCACTGGACCTGCACGGCCGCATCGACATCCTGGTGAACAACGCTGGCGACGGTGTGTACAGGCCGTTCCTCGAGGTCACCGACGACGAGCTCGTGCACGGCACTGCGGTGAACTTCTTCGCCCAGTTCCGCCTCTGCCAGCGGGTGATCCCGGCGATGCTCGAGCAGGGCTCCGGCGTGATCGTCAACGTGACCGGCGAGACTGGGATCCGGGTCACCACCCCGCCGTTCTGGTCCGCGTGCACCGGCCCGTCGAAGGCCGCCGAGAACCGGCTGACCAAGATCCTCGCCAGCGAATTCGGCGAGCGCGGCATCCGGGTCAATGCCGTCGTGCCCGGCTATGTCCGCACCGAGGAGCGGCTGGCCAAGTGGCAGGCCGAGCTCGGCCCGCGGTCCACCACCGAGGAGGTCACCGCGCGCATGCGCGAATGGGCCCCGGGCATCACCCGCCCCGGCAAGGAGTGGGGCACGCCGGAGGAACTCGCCGACCTGATCGTCTACGCCGCGTCGGACCGGTCTGCGTTCGTCAACGGCGCCGTACTGGTCGCCGACGGCGGGGACGACAAGTCATGAGCCTGCGGATCCACGCACTGCCCGCGGGGGTGATTCGGGACTTCCCGGTCGCGGCTGTGCGGTACCAACGCGGGTGGGGCGAGTTCCACGACACCCCGATGATCATGTTCGTGATCACCGGCGGGGCCTTCCCGATCGTCGTCGACAGCGGCACCCCCGACCCGGAGTTCGTCCGCAAGCACCACGGCTACGACTTCGAACGTCCGGCCGCGCACGCTCCCGAGGCGACGCTTGCCGAGATCGGGGTCTCCCCCGCCGATGTCGGCCTCGTGGTGGTGCACACCCACCTGCACTGGGACCACTGCGGCAACAACCACCTCTTCCCCGATGCCCGGTTCGTCGTGCAGAAGGCCGAGCTCGCCTATGCCGTCGATCCTCTGGAACCCTCGCGCACGGCCTTCGAGAACACCGCCGAGATCGCCCCGCCCTGGGCCCCGCTGCTGAACCGCTTCACCACGGTGGACGGCGAGGCCGAGGTCGCGCCCGGGGTCCGGGTGGTACCGCTGCCCGGACACACCCCGGGATCGCAGGGCGTGCTCGTCGAGACCGACGCGGGAGCGCACCTGCTCGCCGGGGACACGATCGACACCCGGGCCAACTGGGAGGGCGACGCGAAAGCCCGCCACATCCCGTCGGGCTCGTTCACCGACCTCGCGGCCTACATGGACAGCTTCACGCGGATCGAGCGCCTCGGTGCCGAGGTGGTCCCCAGCCACGACGCCGCGGTGCTGGAGAAGGGGGTGTACGGCTGATGACACCCTCTGTGTCAACCTCAAGATCGTTAGGCCGCTGCGGGTGGGGGGAGTTGGCGGGCTGCGCCGCCGTGTCGGGTGGGGTCGTAGGGCTGCCCGTCGTTCCAGCACCGCCAGATGATGCGGACCCAGGCTCGGGCGAGGATGCGGATGGCGTGGGGGTGGTCCTTCCCGGAGGCGATGGCTCGGCGGTAGACCTCGGCGGCCCAGGGGCTCTGGTGGCGGGAGTTGTCGGCGAAGGTGGTCAACGCGACCCGCAGCCGTTTGTTGCAGGCCCAGCGGAACCCGACCGAGCGGTGTTTGCCGCTGGCGCGGGTGACCGGCACGAGTCCGGCGAGGGCGGCGATGGCGTCGGGACCGGTGTAGGCGTCGGGCTCGGCGAGCTCGGCTCGGATCTGGGCGGCGTTGACCTGCCCGGCCCGGGGGAAGCTGGTGAACACGGCCCCGTCGGGGTGGGCGTGCAGGTGCGCGGTGTTGGACCGGTCGAGGTCCTTGATCGCGGCGTTGAGCGCGCCCAGCACGGTGATCAGGGCGAGGACGGCGTCGCGCAGCGCGTCGGTCACGGTCGGGCCGCTGACACCGGCCGGAGCGCCAGGCAGCCGCGCGAGCAACTCGGCGGGTGTGCGGCGCCCGGAGTAGCCGTGCTTGATGCAGAACGCGGCCATCCGCTTCTCGCCCAGGTGCGCGGCATGGCCGGGTGTGGGGTAGCGGTGCAGGAACGCCAGGCTGATCGCCGAGGTGACGTCGGCGAAGATCTCCTTCGCCCCGGGCCAGGCGTGCTCGAGCAGCGCAGCGAGCTGGTTGCCCGCTGCGACCCGGGCGCCGACGAGGTCGGTGCGGGTGCGCGACACCAGGCGCAGCGCGGTGGTGTCCTCGGTCAGCGGGGTCGCCGCGCGCAGCCGGTGCGCCCGCAGGCGCAGGTACTCGGCGATCACGTAGGCGTCGCCCGGGTCGGACTTCGCCCCGGAGATCACCTCACCCTCGCGCCAGGTCTTGATCGCGTTCGGCTTCACCGGCACCACCGGGTGCCCGGCCACGAGCAGCGCGTCGACCAGCCGCCCGTCCGGGCGCTCGATCGCCACCGGCACCCCGCCCGGCTCACCCAGCCTGCCCAGGCGGCGGATCAGGCCGGTGAACCCGGCCGCGGTGTGCTCGACAGCGAACCCGGCCCTCTGCCGGCCGGTCGAGTCGAGCACACATACCGCATGGGTCTTGGCGGCCCAGTCGATCCCCACGAAGAACTCCGCACCCACCAGCGACACGCCCGTCGCCTTCCTGTCCACAGTGGGCAGGAGACGGTCGAGAGCCCGGCCGCGAGTCGAGTGGTCACTGACCGGCACTCCACCCGGCAGCAGCCCTCTGTCGTCGATCTCAGACCGGGCAGGAACCGGGGGCGGCAGTGTCATCGCGGCCGTCTCACGGCGACCGACTCGGGCCGTCACCCCGGTTCCCGACCGCTTCCTACCACAGAGGCACCCATGACCCCTGCACAGAAGAGGGTGGACCAGTGACCGGCTCGCTCGGCGGGATCCGCGTCCTGGACGTCACGACCAGCGTGGCGGGCCCGTTCGCCGCGCTGATCCTCGGGGACCTGGGCGCTGACGTGCTCAAGGTCGAGCGGCGCGGCAGCGGAGACGACACCCGCCGCTGGGGCCCACCCTTCTGGGCGGGCGAGAGCCCGCACTTCACCGCGCTCAACCGCAACAAGCGCAGCGTTGCCCTGAATCTCAAGGACCCCGCGGACGCCGAGACCTTCGGCAAGCTCGTCGACACCGCAGACGTCCTGGTGCAGAACTTGCGGCCCGGGGCGCTGGCGCGCAACGGGTTCGGCCCGGAGGAGGCGCTGCGACGCAACCCCCGACTGATCTACTGCGAGATGACCGGCTACGGCTCCGGCGGCCCCCTGGCCGACCTACCCGCCTACGACCCGCTGATGCAGGCCTTCTCCGGGCTGATGGCGATCACCGGCGAGGACGGCGGGCCACCCGCCCGGATCCCGGTGTCCATCCTGGACCAGGGCACCGGGATGTGGGCAGCCATCGCGGTGCTCGACGCGCTCCGCGAGCGTGACCGCACCGGCTCCGGCACCCACCTCGAGGTCTCCCTGCTCGGAACCGCCCTGATGTGGCAGCCCGCCCAGCTGGGCAACTACTTCGCCAACGGCACTGTCCCCGGCCGGCTCGGCTCCGGCACCATCGGCATCTACCCCTACGCCGCCTTCCCGACGGCGGACGGCTGGGTGGTGATCTCTGCGGGCAACCAGTCGCTGTGGCTCGCCCTATGCGAGCTGCTCGCGCGGCCCGATCTGGTGACCGATCCCCGGTTCGCCGAGAACCCGGATCGCGTCGCCCACCGCGACGAGCTGTTCGCCGAGCTGTCGAAGTCGCTGGCCGAGCGCGGAACCGCGGCCTGGGTCGAGGCCCTGCAGGCCGTCGGAGTGCCGTGCGCGCCGATCCAGACCCTCGACCAAGTCGTGGCGCACGAGCAGGTCCGTGGCATGGGCGCGATCGGCGCGGTGGCGCACCCACGGATCCCGGACTTCCGCACAGTGCGCCTGCCGCTGCGCAACGGCGGCGAGTATCCGGCGCTGCGCCGACCCGCCCCGCTGCTGGACGAGCACGCCCCGGAGTGGCTCGATGAGTGAGGTGTTCCCGGGCCCGGCCGGCCTCCCGGACGTCGTGCTGGTCGAGGAGGGGATGCGCGAGGGCCTGCAGATCGAGGACGCCGCGATCCCTGTGGCGGACAAGATCCGGCTGCTCGACGCGCTGTCCGTGACCGGTCTGCGCCGCATCGTGGTGGGCAGCTTCGTGAGCCCGAGGTGGACCCCGCAGATGGCCGGGATCGACGAGCTGATCCGCGGGTTCACCCCGGTCGAGGGCGTCCGCTACACCGCACTCGCACTCAACGCCGGGGGCGTCGAGCGCAGGGCCCAGTACATCCCGGACCCGTTGTCCCCCGAGGACCCGCGGCCCGCGACGCTGCTCCACCTCTGCGACGTGTTCGCCCAGCGCAACACCAACCGCACCCGGGCAGCCGAGATCGCTGCCTGGCCGGCCATCGTGAAGGGCGCTGTCGACGCCCGAGCGACCGAGGCGGGCATCGGCGTGAACGCCGCCTGGGGGTCCAACTGGCTCGGCCGATTCTCTCCAGAGGAGCGGCTGTACTTCCTTACCGAACAGCACCGGCTGTGGACCGACGCTGGCATCGCGGTGACGAAGGTGTTCCTGGGTGACCCCATGGGCTGGAACCTGCCGCACCTGGTCGCGGCGGACCTGCAGGCGGTCCTCGACCGCTGGCCCGAGATCACCACGATCCACCTGCACCTGCACAACACCCGTGGGATGGCTCCCATCTCGCTCTACGCCGCGCTCACCACTCTCGGCCCCGGCCGCCGCCTCGTGCTCGACACGAGCATCGGCGGCATGGCCGGCTGCCCCTACTGTGGTAACGGTCGCGCCGCCACACTCGCCCCCACCGAGGACATCGCCCTGCTCCTCGACAGTCTCGGCTACCCCACCGGCATCGACCCGGACCGGCTGATCGACGCCGTGCACCTCGCGGAGCGCATTGTGGGGCACCCTCTGTACGGCCACGTGTCCAAAGCAGGCGGGTTCCCCAAGGGTGATCGCCTCTACCCGATGGACATGCCCTTCATCGAGACCCTCGACGAGGCTCGCCACTTCCGCCGCGGCCCCGCCGCCTACGCCGGTCCGCTCCGCCCGTGGCGGGAGCCGATCACATCCGAGTTCCGCCCCAACGGTTAGGAGACGCCCATGTCCGCTGGAAGCCGCCCGGGGCTCACCACGGCCCTCGGCCGGTACGCCGTCGAGGCCGACCTCTCCGGTGTCCCGGCGGCGGCCCTGGCCCTGGCCCGCCGCACACTCGTCGACACCGTCGGCGTCGCCCTCGGAGCACGGCACGATCCCGCTGTGATGATCGCCCGCACCCTGGTGGGCACCGGCGGCGGTGGGGCCACGGTCCTCACCGACGGCACGTCGGTCCGCGACTTCGACGCGGCGCTGCTCAACGGGGTCGCCGCGCACGCCCTGGACTACGACGACGTCGTCGACGCGCTCTACGGCCATCCCAGTACCGTCCTATGGCCCGCGCTGCTCGCCACCGGCGAGGACCGCGGATCGACGACCCGCGAGCTGGTTGATGCCTACCTCGTGGCCTTCGACGTGGAACTGGCCCTGACCGAGGGCTTCACCCTGCGCAGGCACTACGCCCGCGGCTGGCACTCCACCGCCACCCTCGGCGTGCTCGGCGCCGCCGCAGGTGTGGCCCGCCTCCTCGGCGCCACCCCCGAGCAGGCGGCGGTCGCCCTGGGTATCGCCGCCTCCATGGCCGGTGGGAGCAGACAGAACTTCGGCACCATGACCAAGCCGCTGCATGCCGGGCTCGCCGCCCGAGACGGGGTCCTGGCTGCTCGGCTGGCAACCGCAGGCTTCACCGCCGACACCACCCAGCTCGAGGGTCCGCTCGGCTTCTTCGCCCTGTACGGCGACGGTCCCGGCGACCTCGATCGCGTGCTGCCCGCGCTCCCCGCAGAACCCGGCACCGCCGTGCTGGCCCACGGGGTGAACGTGAAGAAGTACCCGGCCTGCTACAACACCCAGCGCACCCTCGACGCCGCCCTGGAGATCGCCGCCCGTGGCCTCGATCCGGCCGAGATCGACGAGGTGCGGCTGACCGTCGAGCCCGGCGGCCTCGACCCCCTCATCCACCACCGTCCGACGACGGGGCTGGAGGGCAAGTTCAGCGCCGAGTACGCGGTGGCCGCCGCCCTGCTTGACCGCGCGATCGGGCTGCGCACCTACACCACCGACGCCGTGCGCCGCCCCGCCGCGCAGCAACTTCTCGCCCGGGTCTGGGTGGCCGAGCAGGCCCGCCCGCCACTAGGCCCGTCCGAGTGGGACCAGGCCTACGCCGTCCTGGAGGTGGGCTACCGGTCGGGCAAGCGGGAGACCAACCGGGTCGACGTTCCGCACGGCGACCGCCGGGCCCCGCTGGACGACGCCGACCTACGCCGCAAGTTCGTCGACTGCCTGGACTTCGCCGGGCTCGGCGCGGCGGCCGACACCGTGCACACCCAGCTGACGGCCTTCGGCGACGACACCCCGTTCACGGGGTTCGGGGCGCTGGCGGCAGCGCGATGAGTGCGCCCGACCCGCTGCTCGACCCCGTCGCAGCGTTCGTCGCGCACGAGACCTACTCCGATCCCGCGGTCCGCGCGCACGTCCGGACGTTGCTGGCCGACGCCCTGGTCCTGGCCCGCGCGGCGGACTCCGTACCCGGCGCGACTGACCTGCTGGAGCTGGGCGCGGGGCACGGGGACCACCTCGCCTGGTGGTCCGGGCGCCGACTCGGGGCCGCCGACGCCGTGCAGGCGAACGCCGCCGCGGTGTGCGCCCGCTTCCAGGACGACACCGATATGCGGTCGTGGAGCCACCCGGGCAGCTTCGTCGTGCCGGCCGCGGTGGCCGCCGCCGTCGAAGCCGCAGCGAGCTACGGCCAGCTGCTCGACGGCCTAGTCGCGGGCTACTCGACCACCGCCTGGCTAGGCGGCGCAGGCGAGGTGGCCGTTGCGATGATGCGCCGAGGCCACCGACCCAGCCCGACCTTCGCCGCGGCGGGGGCGAGCGCCGCCGCCGCCCGCGCGTTCGGGCTCGAC
>NZ_JBEZDN010000033.1:0-64031 GCF_040648315.1 Pseudonocardia sp. NPDC049154 | reverse complement strand
CGGTCGAGCGAGCAGGGCGATCACCCGGTGGCCACCAGTGGTGCGTCCGAACCATCCCAGCCGGCCCGGACACAAGGAAGGTGCACCAGTGAGCGGGACCGGACGGGTGCGTCGCTACCCTCGACGCGTGACCGCGACCGAGCCCGAGGCGACTCCCGCCCCCGCCGGCCACGGGCTCGTCGGCCAGCTGGTCCGCTTCGCGGTGGTCGGCGTGCTGTCGGCCGCCGTCGACTTCGGGATCTACCACCTGCTGCTGGCCCTCGACGCGCCCACCTGGCTCGCCCGCGCGATCAGCTTCATCTGCGGCACGACCACCGCCTACCTGCTGAACAAGCGCTTCACCTTCGGCGACGCCGCGGGCGGCCGCGGCCGGCTCGCCGGGTTCGTGCTGCTCTACGCCACCACCTTCGGCATCGCGGTCGGCGTGAACGCGCTCGCGCTCTACCTGCTGCCCGAGGTCGCGTTCAAGGCCTCGATCGCCTGGGTGATCTCGCAGGGCACCGCCACCGCGATCAACTTCGTGATGCTGCGGACCGTGGTGTTCCGGGCCCGCTGAGGCAGGGCGCGAGGTTAGGCCATGTCTCCCAACCCGCCACCACCGCTCCCGGCGCCCACGCCGTCCCCGCCGGCGTTGCCGGGCCACCCGAATACGCCCGGTATGAGGGCGGCCCGGCTGCCTTGCCGGGAACGACGTGGATCACCGGGGCTCGGCGGCGCCGGGTTGAGAGACACGGCCTAGAAGGCGAGCCCGCCCAGGCGGTATCGCTGCCGCACGGTCACCGAACCCATCCCGGCGCGGCCGTAGACGCGGAAGTGCGGAGCGCCACGGCGCGCCGCGGCCGGCACCTTGCTGCGGACGGTGCCCATACCGGCGACCAGGCCGTCGACGTCCGCGGTGGCGCCGTCCGGCACCAGCAGGCGGGCCGAGCCCGCACCGAGCTCCAGCTCGACCTCGATCACCGGGTGCGTGAGCTCGGCGTCGGTGAAGTCGAGCAGCACGGCGCCCATCGTGCTGTGCACGCGCAGGCGCGCGGGAACGACCCAGCGCCCCGTGCGCCGCAGCGACCCCATCCCCGTGCGCAGCACCATCGGCGGGCCGACCGGGGTGGAGAGCGCCGTGGGCTGCATGACGTCGAGCGGCTCGCCGGGGAGGTCCGCGAGCGGCGGGACGAGATCGGAGGCGTAGCGCGCCGAGTAGACCACGGCGAGGCGCTCCTCGAGCTCGGCCACGGTGATCCGGCCCTCGCCCAGTGCCGTGTGGAGCCGGGCCGCGGCCCGCTCCCGGTCGGCGTCGGAGATCCTGATCTCCGGGCGGGGTGGAACGGTCACCCGTGCAGGGTAGCGGCCAGCGGGAACGCCCACGCCCCCTCCAGCGGGACGCCCGCGGATCCGGTGACCCGCCGGGTCCAGTCGAGGACCGGGCCCGGGTCGCGCCCCGGCTGCGGCACCACGAGGACCACCGTCACACCCGTCGCGCGCAGGTCGCGGGCCGCGGCGTCGGGGTCGGGCGGTGCGACCAGCCATCGCCACTCCTGGGCGAGCGCGGCACCGGCCTGATAGCGGTTCCACGGGGACTCGAGCAGCACGGCATGGTCGGCGTCGGAGCCGAGGAAGTAGCCGCCGGTCAGCCGGTAGCCGAAGCCCGACGCGACCTGCGCGCGCAGCGGGTCCGCGCCGCCGTACCAGTCGCTGGTGATGCGGGGCCAGGACTCCACCACCTGCCCGGCGAGCTGCGGAAAGGCCGATGCGGCCGCGGAGGTGGTGCGCTGGGCGTCGGCCGGGACCCAGGACACCGCGGCGACGACGGCGACCAGCGCGACGAGCCGCGGGACGCGGTCGAGCGCGAGGCCGGCCAGCACCGCGACGGCCAGCGTGACCACCACCTGCAGGCGCACGGGCTCGATCTCGCCCAGCAGCGGCACCTGCACGAGAGCCCGCCAGGGCAGGGGTACGCCGGTCGGCTCCCCCGCCACGAACAGCTGCGGCCCCAGCGCGAGGAGCCAGGCGACGGCCCCGACCACGGCAGCGATCCTGGCCGCGGTCCCGCACGTCACCACCGCCAGCAGGACCAGCAGGAGGACCGCGAGCCCGAGGTAGCCGCCCTGCTCCCCCAGGTTCCCCTGCATCCCGATCGGGGCCGGCACGGGGCGGATCGCGGTGAGCCAGGTGGGGGCGACCGTGTTCGCGAGATCGGCACTGCCGTACTCGGACGAGCGCAGCGGACCCCGCGGACGGGCGGGCCCGGCGAGGACCAGGTGGACCGCGTAGCCGGCGAGGACGCCGAACACCACGAGGCACGATGTCCCGGCCCTCACCAGCGCGGGGAGCCGCTCGGCGGCGCGGCCCGGGTACCGGACGGCGAGGACCACCGCCAGCACGACCAGCATCAGGGCGCCGATCGCGAGCGTCTGGGTGTAGAGCCAGGCCTGCGCCGCCAGCGCGAGCCCGGTGAGGGCGCCGATCAGCCAGGGCCGGCGGAGGTCGCGCACCAACAGCCGGTGGGCGAGCGCGAGCAGGACCGGCGGCAGCACCGCCCAGACGAGGTTGAGGTGCCCGGCCTGCAGGTGGGCGACCATGAACGGGGAGAAGCCGTAGAGCGCCCCGGCGGCCGCGCGCGCGACCCGCGACCGCACGATCCCGCCGAGCGCCGCGGCGGCGGCCACCCCCGACACCACCGGCCCGAGGACCATCCCGACGTTGAACGCGGCCGTCGCGCCCGCGGTGAGGGTGACCGGCGCGAGGAGCAGACCGAGCAGCGGGACGGCCGTGTTCCAGAGCGCGTTGACCCCGGTCGGGTAGTGCTGCAGGTCTGTGACCAGCGGATTCGTCCCGGTGGTGAGCGCGTGTGCGGTGTGAGCGAGCCACCAGGTGAAGCCGGTGGGATCGGTCGACACCCGCCCGATCGCGCTGCCCGCGAGGTCCCCGAGCGCGCGGTGCTGCAGGAGCAGCGAGATCGCGAGGTAGACCAGCGTGGCGAGCCCGAGCCACCCCCGCCCACCCCGCTCCGCCCGCACTGCAGCCGTGGGCGCGGCGAGGGGCGGGGCGGACACGGGCGGCAGGGTGGCACAGGTCGGCGGGACGGCGAACCCCGGAGCGTCGGGACCGTCCGGGCGACGATCCGTGCCAGGCTGCTCCCATGCACCTCGCGTCCGCGGGAGCTCGACACGCCGCACCGCGGACGCAGTGGACGGCGCCGCGGCGCTCCTCGCCGTGGGGGCTGCTCGCCCTCGTGCTGGTCTACCTGGTGTGCTCGCTGGGTCTGTACCACCGGGTCCTCGGCGACCTGACGGCGTCGACGGTCGGCTGGGCCTCCTCGGACAGCCACCAGTTCACCTGGTGGCTCGAGTGGTTCGTCCACGCCGTCTCCACGGGTGCGAACCCCCTCTACACGACCTACCAGCACTATCCGTACGGCGTGAACGCCATGTGGAACGTGCCGGTGCCCGTTCTCGCCGCGCTCCTGGCGCCCGTGACCGCGACCGCGGGCCCGGTGGTCGCCTTCAACGTCGGGATGATCCTGGGGCCGGTCGCGTCCGGTGTCGCCTTCGTCGCCGCGACCCGCCGACTCGTTCCCAGCCTGATCGCGCGCGGCGTGGCCGGCGGCCTCTACGCCTTCTCCCCCTTCGTCGTGGCGCACGCGTCGGTGGGTCACCTCAACCTGGTGTGGGCGTTGTTCCCGCCGCTCCTCATCTGGTTCATCGACAGGGCCCTGCTGCGGGACGACGCCACGCCCTACCTGACCGGGGCGGCGTTCGGCCTCGGCCTGGCTCTCCAGACCGGGCTCTACACCCAGACCCTGGCGGTCGGTGCGGTGGCCCTGGTCGTCGCGGCGCTCGTGCTGGCACTGCGACGTCCCGCTCTGGTCCGCCGCAGGGTGCCGACCCTCGTCCGGTCGACGGTGTCCTGCCTCGTCGTCTACTTCGTGCTCTGCGCCTACCCCTTCTCCCTGCTGCTCGGCGGGCCGGGCCGACCACAGGAGCGCATCCGGCCGCCGGACGCGACGACGGCCGACGCCGCGAACCTCCTGGTCCCCTCGCCCCTCACGGCGATCCGGATCGATCCGGCCGACTACGCCGGGCGGCTGGCGCTGCACCCGGGCGAGCAGGGCGGCTACATCGGGCTTGCGCTGCTCCTGCTGGTCGCCGTGGCCCTGATCGTCGGACGTCGCCGCGAGGCCACCAGATCGACCGGTCTCGTCGCCGCGATCCTGATCATCCTGTCCTTCGGGGTCCACCTCGTCGTGCTGGGTGACGTACGCCTGCAGGTCATGCCGTGGCGACTGCTCCTCGACGTGCCGCTCCTCGGCGAGGTCGAGCCGGTCCGGTTCCAGATCTTCATCGCGGCGTGCCTGGCCCTGATCGTGGCGTTCTGGGTGGAGGACCTCGTCGGCCGACCTCGGACCGTCACCTGGTGGACCGCCTTCGGGCTGACCGTGATCACCGCGGCGAGCTGGGTGCCTGCGGCGGACGCGGTCCGCACCGTCCACGCCCCCGTGCCGACCTTCTTCACCCGCTCGGCCGCCCGGACACTGGGGCCGGGAGCGGTGGTCGAGACCGTCCCCCGCGCGACAGGGGCGTGGGAGGGAGGCGCCGTTCCGCTGCTGTGGCAGGCGGAGTCGGGGATGGCCTACCGCACCACGGGCGGGTACTTCATCGGGTCGGAACCAGGGGTCCCGCTCCTGCTCCAGGGCCAGGTCAACGCCTACCAGGCGGGCGTGGACGCGATCGTCGAGCGCGGCGCCGACCCCGGGTCGCCGGACACCGCCCGTCAGGATCTGGTGCGACTCGGCGTGAACGCGATCGTCGTGGCGCCGCGGGACGGGCGCCCGATGGACCCCCGAGTCCTCGACTGGACCCGCGTCGTCAGTGGCGACGCCGGCCGGCAGGTCGACGACGTTGCCGTCTTCCGGCTGACCCGCTGATCCGGTACCTCGTGACCGGCGTCTCCTCCCGGCTTCCGCGACCCCGGGTCGGTCCGGGAGGCCCGGCGGAGCGTCGGTAGCCTGGCGACCGATGACCAGCCCAGCCAGCGAGACCCGGTCCCTCCACGGGTGGGGGCGCACGGCGCCCACCGTGGCCACGGTGATCACGCCCCGGACGCCGGAGGAGGTGGCCGCCGCGGTGAAGGCCGCGGGCCGTCGCGGGATCATCGCCCGCGGCCTCGGCCGGTCCTACGGCGACCCGGCGCAGAACGCCGGCGGCACCGTGCTCGACATGACCGGGCTCGCCCGGATCCACTCGATCGACGCCGACTCCGGCGTCGTCGACCTCGACGCCGGCGTCTCGCTCGACGCCCTCATGCGACGCGCGCTGCCCTTCGGGCTGTGGGTGCCGGTCCTGCCCGGGACCCGGCAGGTCACCATCGGCGGCGCGATCGGCGCGGACATCCACGGCAAGGCGCACCACGTCGTCGGCTCCTTCGGCAACCACGTCGAGGCGATGACGATCGTGCTGGCGGACGGCTCGATCCGCGAACTCACGCCGGAGGGTCCGGAGGACGAGCTGTTCTGGGCCACGGTCGGCGGGATGGGCCTGACCGGCGTGATCGTGCGGGCGCGGCTGAAGCTGCACCACGTCGAGACCGCGTACTTCAAGGTCGACACCGAGCAGATCGACAACCTGGCCGAGCTCATGGAGCGCCAGACCCAGGACGACGAGAAGTACGCCGAGTCGGTCTCCTGGTTCGACGCCGTCACCACCGGCGAGCACTTCGGCCGCGGCCTGCTGACCAGGGCGAACCACGCCATGCTCGCGGACCTCACTCCCAAGCAGCGCCGGAACCCGCTGAAGTTCGACGCACCGCAGCTGCTGACCGTGCCCGACGTCTTCCCGCCCGGGATGCTCAACCGCGTCACCGGTCGGCTGTTCAGCGAGCTCTGGTACCGCAAGTCCCCCACGAAGCTGGGGGCGATCCAGAACATCACCCAGTTCCTGCACCCGCTCGACATCGCGGGCGAGTGGAACCGCGGCTACGGTCCGCACGGCTTCCTGCAGTACCAGTTCGTGGTGCCGTTGGAGCGCGGCGACGTGATCCGCACCGTGCTGGAACGGATGACGGAGGCCGGGCAGGTCTCGGCGCTCAACGTGCTGAAGCGCTTCGGCGAGGGCAACCGGGCCCCGCTGTCCTTCCCGAAGCCCGGCTGGACGCTCTGCGTCGACATCCCGATCGGGCCCGGCCTGAACGAGCTCTGCGAGGAGCTCGACCGGATCGTGCTCGATGCCAGCGGCCGGCACTACCTGGCCAAGGAGTCGCGGACCACGCCGGAGGCGATCCGGCGCGGCTACCCGCGGCTCGAGGAGTGGCGCAAGGTGCGCGCCGCCGTGGACCCCGCGGGCGTCTTCGCCTCCGACCTCGCACGACGACTGGAGCTCATCTGATGATCGATGCCGTGGGCAACCCGCAGAGCATCCTGCTGCTGGGCGGGACCTCGGAGATCGGGCTCGCCGCGGTCGAGGCCTTCGCCTCGGACCGGCCGATGCGGGTCGTGCTGGCGGCGCGGCCCTCGCAGCGGCTGGCGGACGCGAAGGCCCGGCTCGAGGCCAGGGGCTGCGCCGTCGAGACGATCGACTTCGACGCCACCGCGCTCGACACCCACACCGCCGTGGTCGACAAGGCGTTCGCCGAGGGCGACGTCGACGTGGCGATCGTGGCGTTCGGCCTGCTCGGGGACAACGAGGAGGCCTGGACGGACGTCGCGAAGGCCGTCGAACTGGCGCAGGTCAACTACACCGCGGCCGTCTCGGTCGGGGTGGCGCTCGGCGACCGGCTGAAGCAGCAGGGCCACGGTTCCCTGGTGGCGCTGTCCTCGGTCGCGGGCGAGCGGGCGCGCCGGTCGAACTTCGTCTACGGCTCCACCAAGGCGGGGCTCGACGCCTTCTACACCGGCCTCACCGAGGCGCTGCGGCCCTTCGGGGTCACGGTCACCGTGGTCCGGCCCGGGTTCGTGCACACCAAGATGACCGAGGGCCTCACGCCGGCCCCGCTGTCGACCACCCCGGAGGCGGTCGCGGAGGTCATCGTGCACGCGGTGCGCACCAAGCAGGAGCTGGTGTGGGCGCCCGCCCCGCTGCGCTTCGTGATGTCGGCGCTCCGGCACGTCCCGCGCCCGGTCTTCCGCCGCCTGCCCCTGTGAGTGCCGACTGCCCCTAGAGGGTCACTACGCACTCACGACCCCCTCTGAGCAGCGGAAACAGGTGCTCCCGCCGAGGTCGGAGCGGTGCCGACGGAGCACCGCCGCCACCTCGGCCGCCACCTGGCACGGCTGCTTCGACACCTCGACCCAGCCGAAGACCAGGCGCGACCGCCCGGCCAGCTCCGCGGCGTTGTCCCGTCGGCGGTCGCGCAGCGCCGTCTCGGGCTGCAGGTGGGTCCTGCCGTCGAGCCGGACGGTGAGGGGGACGCCTGCATCGTCGTACGTCACGTCCTCGTAGAGCGTGTGCCCGTCGACCAGGGCAGGGACCTGACGACGTCCGGCGGGGAGACCGTGGGCCTGCTCGACGTCGACGGCGTAGCACTCCTCGAGCACCGACTGCACGCCGCCGGCGATGAGCCGGACCGCCTCGTCGAGGGGCTTCCGGTAGCGGCGGGGTGGGCGCTGCTGCAGCCGACGCCACACCGCACCGGCCCCGACGCGCCCGGTCCCGATCAGGTCGGTGAGCCTCTGGCGGGCAGCACGGGCGGTCGGCTCCTCGACGGCGACGTCGATCGCCGTGTCGGCGCGTCCCGTTACCGGCGGGTCGGTCCCGACCACGATGTGCGCGTGGGCTCGCGAGCGATGGACCACGACGTGCGGCAGCTGGGAGACCGCCGAGCACCCGTACCGGACCGTGACGTGCACCGGGCCCGGCTGCGGAGGCATCAGACCCCACCGCTCCGCGGCGGTGTGGTGACTGAGCACGGCACTCGGGCCGCCGTAGAGCAGCGCGGCACGGAGGCGGGCCTCCTCGGGCAGGGGCCCGGTGAAGGTCGCATAGACGCGCGGGAGGACCCGCTGCCACCGGCCGGCGTCGAGCTGGTGCAAGAGGTGTCTCTGTGTGAGGCCGAAGTCGCGGAGCAGCTGGCCCGCGGTGACGACGCCGTGCTGGGCGGCGAGGGTGGCCTCCCAGTCGGGGTGGTCGGTCGGACGCGGTGAGAGGTGCGGCATGCGGACAGGGTCCGGCCCGTCCCCTCGGCGCGGAGCGTTTCGCAGAAAGCGGGCACCGGGAACCGCGCACGGCTCTCCTCGGCGTTCCCGCAGCTCAACCGGGGTCGTGAGTGGCAACTGCCCCTCTAGGGGCAGTTGCCACTCACGGGGTTACCAGGTGTCGACGTGCAGGACCTCGTCGAGGGGCTGGCGCGGGGCGGGCTTGAAGTCGGTGCCCTTGGTGTAGGCGACCGGGAGCAGGACGCCCTGCTTCACGGTGCCCGGGACCCCGAGCAGCTCGGCGATCTCCTTCTCGTAGCGCAGGTGGAGGCTGGTCCAGGCGCTGCCCAGGCCGCGGGCGCGCAGCGCGAGCTGCAGGCTCCACGCAGCGGGCAGCAGTGAGCCCCACAGCCCGGCCTGGTTGCCCCCGGGCAGCTCCTCGGTGCCCGTCTCGATCGCCCCGATGACCAGGACCGGGACCTCGGCCATCACCTCGGCGAGGTACTCCGCGCTCGAGGCGACGCGCTGCTGTGTGGCGTCCCGGCCGGCGTCGCCCGACGTGTGGTTGGCCGCGTAGCCGGCGGAGTTGCGGTAGGCGTCGAAGGACCGGGCGTAGAGGTCCGACACGGCCTTCCGCTTGGCCGGGTCCGTGAGCACGATCCAGTGCCATCCCTGCTTGTTGCTGCCGCTCGGCGCCTGCAGCGCCACCTCGAGACTCTCGCGGATCACCTCGAGCGGGACCGGTCGGTCCAGGTCGAGGCGCTTGCGCACGGAGCGCGTGGTCGTCAGCAACTGGTCGGGGTCCAGCGGGAGCAGCTCTGCCATGCCCCGATCATGCCTCGCGGAGCGGGAAACCGGCAGCGCGTCAGGTCGCCGTGTTCTCCACCACGAAGATCGAGCTTTCGCCCTCGCCCGGGTTGAGGAACAGCCGGCCCGAGCAGAACTGGACGAACGAAGGCACGGCGCGGAGGTCGAGGAACCGCGGCAGCCGGCCGTACGGGACGTCCCAGAGGCCGTCGGAACCCTCGCGGACGATGGTGAACCCGCCGTGCACGAGGAACTTCCGCCACTCCTCGTGCGACTTCAGGTTGACGTGCGTGGGGTCGGCGAAACCGTTCCACCTCTCCCCCGCGAGGGCGTGCCCGCGGCCGGCCGGGTCGGGCATCGCCACCAGCGCCCGCCCGCCGGGGACGAGCACCCGCCGCCAGGTCTCGACGGCGGCCGCGGCGGTGTCGTCGTCGAGATGCTCGAGGACGTGGATCGCCGTGAGCCCGCGGTACCCGTCCGTCGGCAGGTCCCCGGGCGAGGTGTAGACCGGGCAGCCGGGCGCGGTGCGGCGCGCGGCCTCGGCCGACCAGGCGGAGACCTCGACGCCCGACGCCGGGCCGTGCTCGGCGAGCCGGCGGACCAGGTGCCCGGTGCCGCAGCCGAAGTCCAGGTAGGGGCCGCGGCCGACGTACCGCAGCACCATCTTCACGTACCAGCGCAACGCGGGCCGGTCGCCCGCCTGGCCGTTCTCCGCGTAGTAGGCCTCGTCGTAGTGGTCAGGTCCGAACGACGTGCTCATCGGAAGTACTCAGCGTCCCCTTCGCGCATGCTTGTCGAACAGCACCTCGTAGGCGTCGAGCACGCCGTCGACCGAGAACGCCCGGCGCGCGGCGTCGGCCCCGGCCTCCCGGTCCGGCGGGTCGGCGAGCAGGCGGCGCATCGCGTCGGCCAGCGCCTCGGTGTCGGCCTTCGGGGCCAGCGTGCCGAACCCGGTCTGCGCGACCGGCTGCCGGACACCCGGGATGTCGCTGGACAGCACCGGCACGCCGGCGAGCATCGCCACGGCCTGGACGATCCCGAACGCCTCGAACGCGTTGACCGACGGCAGGCTGAACAGGTCGAGCGAGGCGTAGAAGTCGCCGATCCGCTCCTCGGGCACGAACCCGAGCAGCCGGACCCGGGGATCGTCGCCGATCGCGGCCCGCACCTGCTCGACGACCGACCCGCCCGCGACGTGCGTGAAGTCGCCGCCGATGAGCAGCCGGGCGTCGGGGTCCTCGAGCGTCCGGAACGCGCGGACCAGGTACTCCAGGCCCTTCTCGCGCACGATCCGGCCGAGGAACCCGATGTGCGGCCCGTCCGTCTCGCGGTAGGTCGGCTCGCCCCGGGGCGGGGCGTGGCACGGCGGCGGGATGGACTCGACGGTCGGTGCGATCCACGGCCACATCCGGCTGTGCCGGCCGTAGTCCTCGCTGGTCACCGCCACAGCGTCCGCCCGGCGCATGGCCCGCCGGTTCGAGGCGTCGACGACCCTCCGCTGCACCGTGTTGACCAGGCCGGGCGGCAGCGTGACGTCGCAGTGGTAGGTCGCGACGATCGGCGCCGAGGTGAACTGCGCGATCGCCCCGGCCTCGAGCATCGGCAGGTGCAGGTTGACCACCCGGGCGCGGTTCGCGGTGGCGACGGCGAGCCGCACGAACTCCGGGCTCACCACGCCGCGGCCGAGCCGGAGCAGCACGGGCGCGCGCAGCACCCGGACGCCGTTGATCTCCTCCTCGCGCGGGAGATCGCCGTCGTACCGGCTGGTCACGACGGTGACGCGGCGCCCCCGGGCGGCCAGGCCCTCGGCGATGTCCCGGGCCATGTTGGTCAGCCCGGAGACGTAGGGCGCGTAGTAGGTGAGCGCGACGACCAGGTCGTCCTCGCGATCAGACACGGGTCAGCTCCCTGTTCCGGGTCCGGGACAGCATGAGGATCGTGCCGACCACCCACCCGACCGTCGAGCCCAGCACGAACGCGAGTTCGGCACTGAGCAGCAGGTCGGGCACGACGAGCACGGTGACGACGGCGACCACGACGCCGGACAGCCAGGCCCAGGCGACGTGCGAGTGCCGGACGGACGCCACGAGCACCTGGGTGACCAGCACCATGCCAAGGTAGGCGGCGACGCCGACGGACAGCAGGGCCATGTCGAACGCGCCGAGCCGGTAGCCCTGCCCGAAGACGAGGCCGACCAGCCACGGCCCGATGGCGTAGCCGAGCCCGAACGCGACGACGGCCAGCGCGAGCAGGCCCGCGCTGAGCCGGAGGGTGACCTTCCGCAGGACCGCCCGGTCGCCGCCGTGCAGCAGCCGGGTGAGCAGCGGCAACAGCGCGGTCTGCAGCGGCACCATCAGGAACAGCGGGATCCGGGCCAGCGTGTACCCGGCGACGAACCGGCCGGCGAGATCGGCCTCGGCTTCGGTCGAGGCGAGCAACGGGACGAGGATCGGGGGCCCGTTGAGCAGGAGCTGCGCGCACAGCGAACCGAGGAGCAGCGGGAGGACGGCGCGGCGGACGCCGCGCGGCGTCATCGTCGTCTCGCCCAGCTCGGGGACGATGCCCATCCGGGTGCGCCGCCGGGCGAGGGCGAGCAGCTGGGGGCCGTGTGCCAGCAGGATCGCGAGGACGAGCGTCCAGGCGAAGACCGAGCTGTCCGGGTCGGCGATCAGCAGCGCGACCGCGCCGGCGAGGGCGACCCGCAGCACCGTGTCCCACAGCATGACCAGCGCGTGCCGGTCCATCCGGTCCATGCCGATCAGCGCCCCGCGCATCACGAACTGCCCGGCGGACGCGATGCACAGCACGGCGAGCGCGGCGATCGTCCACATCTCGCCGCCGAACGCGCGGACCAGCACCGGTGACAATGCCAGCACCACCACGACCTCGGCCCCGGCGAGCGCCAGCGCGGTGAACAGCGAGGCGTGCAGCACCCGGCCGGGCCGGGCCGGCACCTGCATCAGCCGGGCCGTCTCCTGCTCGATCGGCAGGAACACCCCGAAGCCGACGACCAGGGCGATCGACCAGAAGGCGCCGAAGTAGGCGTACTCCGCGGCGGGGAGGCTCCGGGCGATGATCGCGAGGTAGCCGTTGACAAGCAGACCGGACCCGATGATGCCCAGCCCGACCAGGCCGAGCGACCGCGTACGGGAGCGCGTCGTCGGAGTCAGGGCTCTACCCCTTCCTGCGGACGACGTGCGGACGGGTACCTGTGGGACGTCTGAGATCGGCGTGACTCTACCGGGCGGGTACCCGGTGGTCCCGGGACCAACGCCCCGGAAACGGTCGCCGGTTACCGGACCGCAATCATGCCCTGGCCCTTCCGCGGCGGGTTGGGCGGGTGCCCGGACGGGTGGCATGACACTCTCGTCCCCGGCCAGGACGAGTGAGGAACCGAGGACTGACGACGTGGGATCGCCGCCGGAGACCAGCGGAGCGGACACCGGAACCGACACCGGGACCGCGACCGGGTCGACCGAGGGAACGGCCGTGTCGCCCGGATCCGCGCCGTCGACGCCGTCGACCCCGGACGCCGGGGCGGAGGCCGCCGCGCCGCCCGTGACCGATCCCGGCCCGGCACGCCCGTCCCGTGACCTGGGTCGGGTCGACCCCGCCGTGCGCCCGGCTCGCGAGCGCCCGGCCTGGCCGACCCGGCGCTCGCCGCGGATGCCGTTCGACCTCCTGGCCGGCCTGTTCGGCCTGCTCGCACTGGTCTGCGCGGCCGCGTTGCCCTTCGCACCGGTGAGCGTGAGCACCCCGACCGTCTCCTGGCCGCAGCGAGCGACGGCGCCCGAGCCGACCACGCTGCTGCTGACGTCCTACCGGCCGTTGACCCTCGACGTCCGGGTGAGCTGCGACGCCGTCCGCGCGGCGGCCGGCACCCCCGACCGGATCGTCGTCGCCACGATGCGGCCGGACTCCGCCGCCGCCGGGGCCGCGGGCCTGGTCGTGACGGCCACCGGGACCCCGGAATCGCCCGGCGTCCGGGTGGCCGCGGTCGGCCAGGTCCTCCTCGACGCCCCGATCCCGGGCGGGAGCTGCCTCTACACCCTTCACGCCGACGGCGACGGCACCGTGCTCGACCTCGACAGCGACCGGCTCGCGTCGGCCTTCGGCGCCACCGTGCCCGACGTCGACCTGCTCACCACGTCGATCACCGCGCTGCCGGACCGCGGGGACCTCGGCGTGACGATGCGTGTCGACGACGAGATGGCGAGCGCCCCCACCCCGGTCAAGACGGCGCTGACGTGGCTCACCGGGCTCCTCGCGGTGGCGGCCGTGCTCTGCCTGGTGCTCGTCGACCGGCGGGAGCCGCGCGAGAAGCGCCCGTGGCGGCTGCGTCCGCCCGCGCTCGTGGACCTGGTGGTCCCGGCGCTGATGACGCTGTGGCTCTTCCTCGCCCCCAGCACGGACGACGACGGCTACTACGCGGCGATGGCCCGCAACTTCCGCGCGTCGGGGTTCGTGGGCAACTACTACCAGCTCTACGACCAGAGCTTCGTCCCGTTCACATGGTTCTACCACCTGCTCGCCTGGTGGCAGACCGTCGCCGGCGACTCGGCGGCCGCCCAGCGGGTGCCGGCCCTGGTGTTCGGGCTGATCACCTGGGCGGCGGTGCGCCGCTTCGCCGCGACCGCGCTGCGCGAGACCGCCCCGGACCGCTGGTGGATCCGGTCGCTGTCGCGGACCGTGCTGGGCGTCGCGTTCCTGGCGTGGTGGCTGCCGCTGGACATGGGCGTGCGGCCGGAGAGCGCCGTGACCGTCGGCGGGGCGCTGGCGCTGCTCGGGGTGGCCATGGCCGTGCGGCGGTCGCGGCTCTCGGTCGCCTGGCTCGCGTTCGTCGCGGCCGCGGCCGGGTTCGCGGTGCACCCGACGGGCTTCACCGCGCTCGCGCCGATCGTCGCCGGGCTGCCGGCGCTGTGGCGGCTGGTCCGGACCACCGGTGTGGTCCGCACGCTCGCCCGCGCCGTCGCCGTGGTGTCCGGGGCGGTCGTGGCCTCGCTGCTCGCCTTCGCCGACGGCGCCTTCCGGGACTTCCTGCACGGCCAGGAGATCTTCCTCGGGATCCAGGACCAGAACGACTGGGCCGACGAGATCCAGCGCTACAACTTCCTGCTCACGAACATCGCGATGGGCTCGTATGCGAAGCGCGTCGCGGTCCTGGTGACGATCGTCGCGCTGCTGTGGTTCGCGGTGCTGTTCGCAGCTGCCCGGGCGCGGCGGATCCCGCTGCCGTGGCCGCTGGTGTTCTCCGGCTGCACCGCCGCCCTGGCGTTCCTGCTCCTCTGGCCCACCCCGTCGAAGTGGACGCACCACTTCGGGGCGCTCGCCGGCACGTGCTCGGTCTTCCTGGCGTTGCTGGTCGTGCTCGGGATCCCGGTGGCCCGGCGACTCGAGGCGCGGCTGCCGGTGCCGCTCCTCGTGGCGATCGCAGGGTCGTTCGCGCTGGCCCTGGCGTTGGCCGGGCACGGGCCCAACGCGTGGCCGTACACGTGGCTGGTCGGGGTCCGGCGGCCGGAGCTCCCGCCGGCGGTCAACGTCGTCGAGTTCGGTGACCCGGTCTGGTGGGTCCTCGGGCTGGCCGTGCTCGTCGGGCTCCTGGCCCTGGGCGCACGCTGGCGCGGCACCCGCGACCTGCGGCTGCACCTGCTGCGGGCGGTGCCGGCGATGGTGGTGCTCGGCCTGCTGGCCAACGTCGTGTACCTGGTCGGGACGTTCGGCCTCGCCGTCGACCGGACCAGCGGGTCGTGGTCCTTCTGGGGGGACAACTTCCGCGACCCCGGCGCGACGGACTGCAACGCGGCCCGCGCCGTGCGCGTCCTCGACCCGGTGGGCGCCCGGGCCCTCACCCCGGCCACCGGGCTGCCGGCACCGGCCGAGCCGCAGGGCTTCGCGGAGAACGGCTTCCCCCGGGGGGACGGGCCGCCGCTGCCCGCGGGCGCGGGAATGTTCGACCGGTCGTGGGGCAGCTTCGTCGCCCGGGACGGGGCGCCGGAGTGGACGACCGGTCAGGTCACCACGCCCTGGTGGGACCTGCCGACGCTGCCCGCCGACGGGTCCGCCCGGATCGCCGTGCTCGCCTCCGGCACCCTCGGCGACGGCAACTCGCTGGTTGCCGAGTTCGGTCGGCGCGCCGCCGACGGGACCGTCCGGACCGTGGACGCGGTGCCGCTGACCGACACCGCCTCCGACACGATCTGGCGCACCTTCGCGCTGCCCGACGCCCGGGGCCAGGCCGACCTCGTCCGGCTCACGGCGGTGGACCGCAGCGGCGGGATCGGCGGCTGGCTCGCCTTCACCGCCCCGGCCGTGGCGCAGCAGGTGCCCCTGCGCGAGGCGCTCCCGGCAGGCCCGGTCGCCCTGTCGTGGCAGGTGGCCTTCCAGTTCCCGTGCCTGCCCATGCCCCGCGTGGCCGACGGCATCACCGAGCCGCCGCGCTCCGCCGTCGTGTGGGGCGACCCGTCGCTCGGCGGCTTCGCCGACGCGACCTGGCAGCCCTTCCGCGGTGGCCTGTTCGGGCAGGTCCGGCGCATCTCGACGGGCCTGCAGCTGGCCACGACCCTCGACGGCGTCCCGGAGGACGACCGCCACCTCGAGGTCTACCTCTTCGAGCCGCCCTACCCCGACGACGCCTACGACCTCACCCGCGGCGAGCGCGTGACGGGCGGGGGGAACGCCGGCTCGGACGCCCCGCCGCGGCCGTCCACCCCGGAGGCGGAGCGGGCCGACCGCGACGACTCCTGACCCGCTAGCGGGACTGGCGCTCGGGGCCCCGCTGCCCTGCGATGTGCGGGGCGGCGTGCGGGCGGGCGTTCTTCACCCGGTGCTTCCCGCGGGCCAGCCGGGCGCCGACGAGCTGCTCGGACAGCTCCCGGGCCAGCTGCGGGTGCGGCGAGCGGAGGTCGGCGTTGCGGGCGTCGAGGAGCCTGCGGACGGCGCCGGACTGTGCCGGCAGCGGGGCGACCGCGGGGAAGGCCTGGGTCGGCGGCTCGACGAGCGGCAGCGGGACCACGGTCGGCAACGCCCGGGACGCCGGGTCCCGCCGGGCCACGGTGCTGTCGATCGCCGCGGCGGGCTCCGGCGCGGGGCGCGGCCGGCGGGGCTTGCGCTCCGGCCAGGAGCCGGCGCCGCTCAGCCCGATCGCGACCTCGGGCTCGAGCGAGACGGCGGGCAGGACCGCCGTGGCGGGGTCGCGCCGGGCCGCGTCGGTGTCGATCGGCACACCGAGGGCGGGACCGTCGACGGCCGTGACGACCGGGAGCGGCGCGGTCCGGGGGGCGGACGGTGTGTCGGAACGGTCAGCGGCGGCCGGCCGCGGACCGGTCGGGACGGACGGCATGCGGGCCACCTCCGGGTCGGGATCGGGAACGGCGCGGACGCCGGCGGGCGCCGCGGGCTCGGGAGCGGGCGCGACGGCACGGGGGTCCGGCGCGGTCCGCGCGAGGGGCACGACGGGGACGGGTGCGCCACCGACGCGCACGGATCCGTGTTCCTCCGCCCGCCGCGGCGCAGGGGCCACCGGCAACGGCAACGGCAGGACGACTGCGGGGCCCGCCGGGACCAGCCGGGCGAGGACGGTGGGCAGGCGGTCCCGGGCCTCGGCCACGCGCTGTGCCCACAGCGCCGGCATCTCCTTCATCGCGGCGCGTGCCGGCTCCTCGACGTGCCGGTAGAGCAGGTGCGCGGCAGGCACGGTCGCGACCAGCACGACGAGCGCGAGGACGTGCGCGAGGACGCCGCCGGGCGCGAGGAGGGAGCTGCCGCCGAAGCCGCCGTAGCGGCGCAGCGCGAGCCAGAAGACCTCGAACATCGGGATGTGGATCAGGTAGAGCGCGTAGGAGATCCGCCCGCCGTGCACCATCGCCGGCCGCGAGAGCCACCGCGCGACGCCCCGGTCGGCCAGGGCGAGCGCACCGACCAGCACCGGGAACAGCACCAGGACGGCACCCCCGCGGCCCGGGCCGGCGAGCTCGCCGGCGAGCAGCCCGGCGGCGATGAGCACCGGCGTGACCGAGGCGACGACGGAGGCCGGGCGGCGGACACCGGACCGGTGCCGCAGCCGTCGCACCGCGAGGAAGGTCAGGATCCCCGCGCCGAACCCGCAGAGGATCCGGACGAGCCAGCTCCACGGGTAGTAGGGACTGCCGGTCGTCAGGTAGGCCGCGGCCATCGGCGTCATCAGCGCGAGCGCGCCGCCCGCCAGCACCCCGGCGGGCAGGTTCCGCATCCGGTGGAACACCACGGCGACCAGCGGGAACAGCAGGTAGGCGAGCCACTCGGCGCTGATCGACCAGGTCGCCCCGACCCAGGACGCGCCGTCGAGGTACGGGTTGTCCCAGAGCTGCACCATGACCAGCTGCTGCAGCCACTCGCCGGGACTCAGCACCGGCTGGACCGCCTGGAAGGCGATGTCCGGGTCGCTGCCGTAGACGGCGCGGGCCACGAGCCAGATGCCGAACATGTGGAAGACCAGCGCGTAGGCCGGCCAGATCCGGCAGGCCCGAGCCCACACGAAGCGCCCGGTCCCGCCGGCGGTGAGCCGCGGCCCGAGCTGCTCCAGGTACGTGTAGGCGATCACGAAGCCGCTGAGCACGAAGAAGAGGTCCACGCCGAGCGCACCCTGCGTGACCCACGGCCCGAGCAGCCCGCTCACCACGGCGACGCCCGGCAGCGCGGTGAAGTGGAAGTGGAACAGCACGACCCATGCGGCGGCGACGGCGCGCAGACCGGTCAGGGCGCGCAGCTCGCCGCCTCGGGCGGGGGGCGAACCGGGGGCCGGCCCCGTGCTCGGCATGGCGTCCGACACGGTCGCGTGCTCGGCGGTCGTGGTCACATCGACCACAACGATGCCCCCGAGTAGCCGTCACGGGCGTCCCCCACAGAGCGCCCGAACGGCCCAATGGCTTACGCAGAGTGTCGTAACTACATGGATGTAGTTCTTGATGCCCGAACCGGATGACAGCCGGACGACAGTGTGCCGCACCACCCGGGAGGACGGGTCGAGCGACGCGCCGGGCCGGGAGATAGCCTCGGGCGTCGTGCTGACCACCGACACGGTGGACGAGGCACGCCGCAGCTCCCCTCCCCGGCGTGACTCCGCTCCCCCACACCACCGTCCCGGTCTGCGACGGCTCGCCGCCGGACTCGGCCTGCTCTCGGCCGTGCTCGCGCTCGCGATCCCGTTCCTGCCCGTGTCGCAGAACACCGCCCAGCTCAGCTGGCCCACGGCCGGTGGGGGCACCGCCCCCGTGACCGCTCCGCTCGTCGGCCTGCGCCCGGAGAGCTTCGACGCCACCGTCCCCTGCGCCGCCGTCCGCAGCCTCGACGCGCGGAGCCCGCAGGCGGGCACCGTCCTCACCACGACCGCCCCCGGAGCCCCCGACGGCGCCGCGGTGGGCATGCGGGTCAGCGTCGACGCCGGGCGGCTCGCCGTCGACGACCGCGGTGAACGGATCGCGGAGGCCGACCTCGCGGCGGGCGACTGCACGCTGGTCGTCCACTCCGACTGGGCGAGCACGACGGTCACGGTCGGTGGTCGGCAGCTCGCCGCGTTCGACGACGACCGCCGCCCGCAGGTCGTCGGGATCTGGTCGGACCTGGACCAGGCGCTCGACCCGGTGGCCGGCACGGACATCCGGTTCGCCACGGACAACCGCTTCGACAGCGCCCCCTCGGGGCTGAAGGTGGCGGCCGGGGCGCTCGCCGTCGTCGCCCTCCTCGGCTGCCTGCTGGTGCTGCGCCGGCTCGACGACCGGGACGGGCGCCGCCTGGTGCCCACCGGCCGGCTGTCGGGCCGGCTGCGCGGGCACGACTGGGTCCGCGACTCCACGGTCGTCGTGCTGCTGGGCGGCGCGATCGTCTTCGGCAGCATGACGCCGGACGACGGCTACATCCTCAACATCGCCCGCGGCACCTGGACCTCGGGATACGTCGGGAACTACTACCGCTGGTACGACGTCCCGGAGGCGCCGTTCGGCTGGTTCTACGAGCTGTACTCGAAGTGGATCGAGGTCAGCGACGCGGTCCTGTGGCTGCGGGTCCCGGCCTTCCTCATGGGCGTCGCGTCCTGGTTCCTGATCAGCCGCGCGCTGCTGCCGCGGCTCGGCACCCGGGTGCGCCGCAGCCGGTCCGCGGGGTGGGCCGCGGCCGGCGTGTTCCTCTGCTTCTGGATCCCCTTCGACAACGGCCTGCGCCCCGAGCCGGTCGTGGTCATCGCCGCGCTGTTGTCCCTGGTGCTGCTGGAGCGCGCCCTGGTCACGCAGCGGCTGCTGCCGATCGCCGGCGCGCTCGTCTCCGGCGCCTTCGCCGTGGCCGCCACGCCGACCGGGCTGATCGCCTTCGCGCCGCTGCTCGCCGCCGCCCGTCCGCTGCTGCGCCTGCTCGCGAAGCGGGCCCGCAAGGCCGGGTGGCTGGTGGTGATGCTGCCGCTGCTGGCCGCCGGTGTGATCGTGCTCGTCGCGGTGTTCGACGACCAGACCTGGGCCTCGGTCGCCGAGGCCACCCGGGTGCGCACCGAGATCGGCCCCAACCAGCCCTGGTACCAGGAGCTCTCCCGCTACCAGCTGCTGTTCTCGGACAGCCGGGACGGCTCCCTCATGCGCCGCTTCCCGGTGCTGCTGCTCCTGCTGCTGCTCGGGGTGAGCATCGCGGTGCTGCTGCGGCGCGGCCGGATCCCGGGGGCCGCCCTGGGCGTGTCCCGGCGGCTGATCGGCAGCAGCCTGCTCGCGTTCGTCGTGCTGGCGTTCACCCCGACCAAGTGGACGCACCACTTCGGCGCGTTCGCCGCGCTCGGTGCCGGCATGGCCGCGATCGCCGCCCTGGCCACCGGCACGAGCGTGCTGCGGTCCCGCCGCAACCAGGCACTGCTGGTGGCGGCACTGCTGGGTGCGACCGCGCTGGCCTTCGCCGGCCCGAACACCTGGTGGTACGTCTCGAACTGGGGCGTGCCGTGGTTCGACAAGCCGCCGTCGGTGAACGGGATCTCGGCGACCTCGCTGCTGCTGGTCGCCGCGGCGCTCGCGCTGGTCTACGCGCTGGCCGAGCACCTGCGCGGGCCCGCGATCCCGCGTCCCCTGCCGGCCGACGGCCGGGGCCCGCGGCTCAACAACGCCCCGATCGCCGTGATCTGTGCGCTGGTGGTGGTCTTCCAGATCGCGTCGCTGGCGAAGGGCGTGCAGAAGCAGTGGGGCACGTACTCGCTGGCCGCGGACATCGTCCAGGACCCGACCGGCTCGCGCTGCGGACTCGCCGGGCGGGTGCTCGTCGAGACCGACCCCGAGGCGGGCGTGCTCCCGCCGGCGGCCGGGCCGGGCGGCCCGCCGGAGACCGTCGGGTTCGTCCCGGACGGGGTCCCGCCGAGCGGGCCCGGCTCGTTCCGCGACTCCGACGGCGCGGGCAACCACGATCCCGCCGTCACCGGCACCGGCCCGCACGGCGGCCGCGTGAATGGCAGCTGGAGCGCCGACCAGCAGGCGATCGGCGACTACCGCAGCGGCTGGTACGCCCTGCCGCAGGTCGCCCGGGACGGGTCCGTCCCACTGGTCCTCGGCATCGCCGGGCAGGTGGGCGGCGGCACGTCGCTGACCCTGGAGTTCGCGCGCGGCGACCAGGTCGTCGACCGGATCGAGCCGGACGGCGCGTCCGGCACCGTCACGACCACCGCGGACCCGCTCGGCACCGCCTCGTCCGGGCTGGGCTGGCGGGACGTCCGGCTGCCCCTGTCCGGGGCGGCGGCGACCGCCGACACCGTGCGGGTCGTCGCGTCCGACCGCGCCCTCGGCCAGGACGGCTGGATCGCCGTGGCCGAGCCGCGGGTCCCGCAGCTGACCCCGCTCACCACCGTGACCGCGGGCACGGCGGGCTACACCGACTGGCCGACGGCCTTCCCCAGCCCGTGCCTGCGCCCCTTCGGAGTGCACCGCGGGGTCGCCGAGATGCCGGGCTACCGGATCCTGGCCGACACCCAGCAGCGCGAGGTCGGCGACAACTGGGGCTTCCCCTCGACGGGCGGCCCGCAGGGGTGGATCGACCAGGTGGCCCGGCAGCGGGTGCTGCCGACCTACCTGCAGGGCCAGTGGGACTTCGACTGGGGCCAGCTGCGGATGCTGGAGCCGTGGTCCCCGACGCCGGGCGGGCCGGACGTCGAGCGGGGCACCCGCACCACGTGGGGCTGGCAGAAGGTGGGCGAGATGGGCGAGGCGCCGGCGGACCCGCCGCTCGACCGCCCGTGACGGGTCAGGCGCCGCAGCGGGCGGCGGCCTCGGCCGCCTCCCGCGGGTACCGGTAGGACGTCCGCTCGACCGCCCCGGTGAGGTTGTCCCGGAACCGGTCGGCGGTCAGCGGGTCCCGGTACGAGGCCAGCACCTCGCGGGTCGCGGGGCAGCTCAGCGCGCGGCGGGCGTCGTCGACGAAGGCCGGCCCGACGAAGCCGGTGTCGCCGCGTACACCGGCGTCGGCGAGGAACCACTCCGGCAGCAGGTCCTTGTCGTGCCCGATCCGCCCGCCGGGCACCCCGGTCGCGTGCCCGGCGACCGGGTTGACGAGACCGACGCCGTCGAGCACCCGGACGTCGAGCGGGGCGAGCTCGCCGGCCACACCGAGGTTGAGCCACACCAGCGTGTTCCGCGCGGAGTCGGCCGGATAGACGTACCACTGCCCGCCGCCGACGATCGCGAGCGACGACCCGGGCGCCGCCCCGACCCGCGCGACCCCCTCGCCGACCATCGGGTGCGCCGCGTAGTCCTCGGCGGTGACCGGGTGCGGGTGGCCGAGCAGCAGGACGTAGTACAGCCGCTCGTTGGCGATCCAGTGCGGGCCGAGGTGCTCGCCGTAGGCCGGGCGCAGCGAGGTCAGACAGAACGCCGCCCACACCAGCGTCCCGAGGACCGGGACCAGGGCCCAGCGCGTGGCCGGGACCACCATCACGGGCAGGAGCAGCGAGAACAGCGCGGGCAGCAGCATCCGGCCGTGCATGAAGTCGCCGCCGACCCGGGTGACGTACAGGCCCAGCAGCAGCCCGGCGACGACCGGCGCCAGGGCCACCACGGCCGTCGCGCCGCGGGTGCCGACCGGCACCGGGCCGGTCCGGCCGCGCCGGCTCAGCAGCGCGAGCGCGACGAGCGCGACGCCGGCGCCCGCGAACCACAGCCGGTAGGTCTCCAGCAGGTCCAGCAGGTACCAGCCGCCCTGGTCCCAGCGGGAGTCGCTCGCCTCCTTGGCCAGCGCCGTCGACGGCACGAGCAGCCCGTAGTAGCCCATCCGGAAGATCTCGTAGCCGACCGGCACCACCGCGGCGACGGCGGCGAGCGCGAGCAGCCGGCGCACGCCCCGGCGCCACTCCAGCACCACGAACGCGGCCGCGACGACCAGCCCGGCGAGCGCGAGGTCCGGCCGCACCAGCGGCGCCAGCCCGACGACGACGGCGAGGGGCCACGCCCGTCCGGCCGCCTCGCCCCGGCGCACCTGCAGCCGCCGGACGAGCAGCCACCAGCTCAGTCCGAGCCAGCCGGTGATCAGTCCGGTCTCCAGGCCCGACGTCCCGAAGTCCCAGAACGGCGGCAGCACCAGCACCACCAGCGCGCCGGCCGGCAGGATCAGCCGCGCGCGGTGCAGCCGGCGGGCGGCGTCGACCGCGAACCCCAGCCCGGCCAGGGACAGCAGCAGGCCGAGGACGACGGCGGCCCAGTTGAGCGAGATCCCGGGCACGAGGCCCGGGATCGCGAGGAGGTAGGTCCAGAGGGTGGAGGTGTTGGCCTCCACCCGCTCGCCGGCGTTGAAGACCGGCCCGTCCCCGGCCAGCAGGTTGCGTACGGTCCGGAGCACGATCAGGCCGTCGTCGCTCACCCAGCGGCGGTTCCAGACCAGCGCGGCGAACACCCCGAGGAGCACGACCAGGACGGCCGCGTTCCAGAGGCCGGGCCGGGGCCGGCGGTCGGTGCGACCGGGCGGGAGCCCGACCGGGACGTGGTGGACCGGCGCGACGGTGTCGATTGCCTGCTCCTCATCACTCGCGTGCGGTGTCCTCAACGAGCCTTCCCAGGGGCAGGCCGGGACATTCTGGCGGATGGATCACGAATCGCGACCGACCCACCGCCCCGGAGCGCGGCGTGTCGCGAGCGGGCTGGCACTGTGTCCGCGTGGTCTCCCCCGCGCGCCCCGCCCCCGACGCGACGCGGGAGGACCCTCCGGTGCCCGTCGCCCCGCCGCGGCGGCGGCCCGGGGTCCTCGCCGCCCTGCTCGGGCTCGTCGTGCTGGCGTGCGCGGTCGCCTTCCCCTTCGCGCCGGTGGTGCAGCCCGAGGCCCGCTACGACTGGGGCGGCCCGGGCGCGGTCCCCACCGCGCTGCCGCTCATGCCCTACCAGCCCGTCTCGCTCACGGCAGCGGCCACGTGCGACGCCGCCCGCGCGCTCGGCGAGGGCACGCTCCTCGCGACGACCCCGGCCGCGCCGGACCCCCGCGCGACCCCGCTCGACGGCCTGCGGATGGAGGTCGCCGCCGGATCGCTCCGCGTGACCACGGCCGGCGTCGAGCTCGATCCGCTGCCCCTGCCCGCGGGCGGCTGCACGGTCGAGTTCCGCAGCGACACCACGGCCACGACGCTGCTGCTCAACGGCGCGCCGGTCGTCTCCCGTCCCGGGGACCTGCGGCCGGGCGTCGCCGCGGTCCTCACCGACGCCCCCGACACCTCCGACCTGCGGCTGCAGCTCACCGCGGACACCCGCTTCCAGACCTCGATCACGCCGCTCAAGGCCGCGATCGCCGTCGTCGGGGCGCTGGCGCTGGTCGCGATGGTCGTCGTGCTGGCCCGGGGCGAGCGGCGCCGTGCGGTCCGGGTGCTCCCCCGCCGCTGGTGGCGGCCCCGGCTCCCCGACCTGACCGTGACCGCGGTGCTCGCGGTCTGGTGGGTGTCCGGGCCGGTGACCGTCGACGACGGCTACATCGCCGGGATCGTCCGCGACCGCGGCAGCAGCGGGTTCGTGGGCAACGTCTACCGCTGGCTCAACGCCCCCGAGGCGCCCTTCAGCTGGTTCTACGACCTCTACTACGCCTGGTCGCAGGTCTCGGCCTCGACGGCCTGGATGCGGCTGCCGTCGATCCTGCTCGGGCTCGTCACGTGGGGCCTGGTGTCCCGCTGCGTGGTGCCCCGGCTGCTGCCGCGGGCGGGTCGCGGCGTCGCCTGGCTCTCCGCGCTCACCTTCCTCGCCTGGTGGCTGCCCTACACGCTCGGCCTGCGGCCGGAGCCGTGGGTCGCCGTCGGGACGGTGCTGGCCCTCGTGGGCGTGGAGCGCGCGATCGCGCTGCGGCGGGTGACCCCGCTGGTCCTGGCCCTGCTCGCGGCGGGCGTGACGACGGCGGTCACGCCGGGCGGGCTGATGGCCTTCGCGCCCGTGGTCGCCGGCCTGGTGCCGGTGCTGCGGACGCTGCGCCGCAGCGGTCTCGGCCCGGTCCCCCTCGTGCTGGTGCTGCTGGCGGGCCCGGCGGCCGCGGTGTTCCTCATGGTGTCCGACCAGAGCCTCGCCGCGATGCTCGAGGCCACCCGGGTCCGGACGCTGATCGGGGGCGGCCAGCCCTGGTACGACGAGTACAACCGCTACGCCCTGCTGCTCACGCAGGACGACCTGCAGGGCTCGCTGGGCAAGCGCGCGCCCGTGCTACTCACGCTCCTCGCGGCCGTCGCGGCGCTGTGTTCGGTGCTGTGGGCGGCCGGGCGCCGGATCCCGCCGGGGCCGACCCGGCGGATCGCCGTGGTGTTCCTGCTCGGGCTCGCGTCGATGACCGCCACCCCGACCAAGTGGACCCAGCACTTCGGCGACCTCGCCGGGATCGGCGCGGCGGTGCTGCTGGTCGGGATCGTGGCCGTCGGGCGCCGGGCCCTGGCCGGGCGGACGGGGCCGTGGCTCGCCGGGCTCGGCGCGCTCGCCGTCGTCGGGTCGCTGGTGCTCGCCGGGCAGAACGTGTGGCCCTTCGTCTCCAACTGGTGGGGCCTGACCTGGAGCACGCTCCCGCCGGTCGTCGCGGGCGTCGAGCTCGCGCCCGTGTGGCTGGTCGCCGGGCTCGTCCTGGTCGCGGTGGCGCTGCTCGTGCTCGCCTGGCGGCGCTCGGGCGGCGGGACCGGGCGGCCGCCGCGGTGGCTCCCGAGCCCGGCCGCCGTCACGACCGTGCTGCTCACGGCGGTGGTCCTGCTGCAGGTCGGGTCGTTCGCGCGCACCGGCTGGCAGCACCGCGACAGCTACACGCTCCTGTCCGACGCCGTGTCCACCGCCCGTGGCGCACCGTGCGGGCTGCAGGAGCGGTTGTCCGTGGAGACCGACCCGGCCGCGGGGCTGCTGCCCGCCCTGCCCGGACCGTCGGCGCTGCCGCCGGAGCCGGTCGACGCGGGCGGCACCGAGCTGCCGGGGATCCGGGCGGCCGGGACCGGCGACACGGCGTGGTTCGCCCTCGACCCGGCACAGCGGTCGCGCGAGCTCCCGGTGGTCGTGACGGTCGCGGGTGTGCTGCGACCCGGCGACACCCTCGCCGCCGAGTTCGCGGGGGACGGCGAGCCGCTCGAGCGCGCCGCGCTGAAGCCCGACGGCGAGGTCCCGCAGGACGTCCGGCTGCTCGCCCCCGACGGCGCGACGCGGGTCCGGCTCGTCGTCGACGTCCGGGAGCCCGTCGACATCCCCGCCGTCGCGACCCTGCCCCGGGTCCCGCGGCTCACGCCGATGGACGAGGTCCTCCCGGCCGGGACCGAGGCGATCCTCGACTGGCCCGTCGCCTTCGTCCTCCCGTGCCTGACCCCGGCTCCGCTCCCGCTCGGCACCACGGTGCTCCCGCAGTGGCGGGTCGCGCCGCCGCAGCGCGACGACTCGGCCGGGATCACCTACGCGCCGAACTACGGGGGACCGTTCGCCGCAGCCCGCACGCTCGTGATCGAGCAGCGGATGGCGACCTACCTCGCCGGCGACCCGACCCGCGACGCCGCCCAGGTCTATCGCTGGGTGCCCGCCCGGCCCCTTGCCGTCGCGACGCCGCAGGTCACCGACCGCACGGTCGGTGGCTGGGTGCACACCGGGCGTACCCGTGTCCCCGGTCTCGATCCCGTCGGCTGAGGCGCGCCCGCCCGCCTGCGACGCACGTCATACCCCACAATGGGGCGACCGACGCCCTTCGGCCCGGCTCCGCCGGTCCGACCCCCGCACCGGAGGACTGAGCCGCACCCATGCTTCGCACAGAGACGCCGGACGAACCCCTGGCCGCACCGGCGTCCCCGGAGCGTCGCGCGGAAGGCCCGGTGCGGCTGACCGTGCAGCGCGGGCTCTTCTTCGGCCCCTCCGCGCTGGCGCCCGAGGACCTCTACTCGGTGGTCGAGAAGGGCGTGGCGCGCCGCGAGCGCGGCCGGGTCCGCCTCACCCCGGGCACCCGGGTCCACACCAACACCTACTTCGGCCGGCTCTACGCCACCTACTGGCAGCGCTGGACGGCCGTCGACCGGGTGGAGGTCACGGCGGTCGCCGCGGGCGAGGGCCGGGTCCGGCTGTTCGCCTCGGACACCAACAAGGTCTCCCGCATCGTCGACGCGGTCGACGTCGGCACCGCCGCCGGTCCCGAGACGCGGGAGATCCGGCTGTCGGGCCCGATCGACCGCTTCCTCGACGGCGGCGGCATGTGGCTGGAGATCACCACCGAGACCGGTGAGCTCACCGTGTCGGAGGTGCGCTGGAGCGTCGTCGCTCCGCGGTCGGTGCCGCCGACGGACATCGTGATCTGCACGTACAACCGCGTCGAGGAGTGCCTCGACACCATGCAGGCCCTCGCCGACGACCCGGAGGCCCTCGCCGTGGTCGGCGTGGTCCGGGTGGTGGACCAGGGCAGTGACCCGCTGGAGTCGCGGGACCGGTTCGCCGCCGTGTCGAAGGCACTGGGCGACAGGCTCGTCTACCTGCGCCAGCCGAACCTCGGCGGGGCGGGCGGGTTCACCCGCGGCCTGTACGAGGCCACCGCCGGGACGCCGGAGGAGCACCGCGACGTCCTGCTCATGGACGACGACGTGATGCTCGAGCCCGAGATCCTGATCCGGCTCACGGCGTTCGCGGCCTGCACGCCGCAGCCGACGATCGTCGGCGGGCAGATGCTGAACCTGCTCCACCCGGCGCACCTGCACATCTCCGGCGAGCGGGCCGACCCCGAGAACCTGATCAACGGCCTCCCGACGCCCGGCTCGCTGCGCGAGGCCTACCTGCTCGGGCTCGACGAGCGGCTGCTCCCCATCAACCAGGAGCGGCGCACCGACACCGAGTACAACGGCTGGTGGTCCTGCCTGATCCCGGCGGAGGTCGTCCGCCGGATCGGCTACCCGCTGCCGATCTTCTTCCAGTGGGACGACGTCGAGTTCGGCTACCGCGCCCGTGCGGCCGGCTTCCCCACCGTCTCCCTCCCCGGCGCCGGCGTGTGGCACGGCGACTTCGGGTGGAAGGACTGGGACGAGTGGCACCGCTACTTCAACCTGCGCAACGGGTTGATCATGGCGGCGCTGCACACCGGCTTCTCCACGAAGACGATCATCGCCCGGGTCCGGCACCTGCTGTCGGTGTACCTGATCGGCATGCACTACGGGCTGTCGGCCACGCTGCTGCAGGCCGTGGAGGACTTCCTGGAGGGCCCGGAGATCCTGCGGGACGGCTCGGCCGGGTCCGCGACCCGCATCCGCCGGGTCCGCGCGGACTACCCCGAGACGACCGTCCACAAGCTCACCGACCTGCCCGAGGACTTCCGGGCCCTCACCGTGCAGCGGGCCGGCGGCGAGCCCAGCAACGAGAGCCTGACCTGGGTCAAGCGTGCCGTCTACCAGCTGCTCGGCAAGGCGCCGTACCCGATGGGCTTCATCCCCGCCGGGGACGCGCACTGGTGGCACGTCGGGCTGTTCGAGCGGGCCGTCGTCACGGACATGGGCGAGCAGGGCGTCCGCATCCGACAGCGGGACAAGGCCAAGCTGATCGCGCTGGCCCGCCGCGGCCTGCAGGCGATGCGCCGGCTGCACACCGAGGGCCCGGCGGTGGCCGAGCGCTACCGCGCCGCGGCGCCGGAGCTGACGAGCCGGGAGAACTGGACCCGGCTGTACGGGCTCGAGGAGAAGACGGACTGACCGGTTCCGGCCGCCCCTCGCCGGGGCGGCCGGGACCCGCGTCCTACTTGTCGAAGATCTCCTCCGACCACGCCTGCCGGCTGGTCAGCCAGGCAAGCGCGTCGGTGTAGCGGGTGCGCAGCAGCGGCCACTGCCGGGCGACCTCGCGATGGAGCTCGAACGACTCCTTCACCATCCGCCTGAACAGCTCCGGGTCGCGGCGGCGGAAGGTGACCCCGCGGCCGTCCGGCGTCGACACGGTGGCGGAGTCGAGCCCGGCCAGCACGAACCACTGGGCCTGCTTCCACGGCACGTTCCGCTGCGGCACCTCGGCGTGCGCCGGGCTGGGCGTCCTGAGGTTGCGCAGCACGCCCTTCGCGAGGCCGAGGCCGACCTTCACCTTGCCGACCGGGGGCTCCGGGAACAGCTGGGCGCCCAGCGCGTCGAGGGTCGACAGGGGCACCTCGGTCGCGGACTGCAGCGGGCGGCCGTCGTCGTACTCCGCGCGCTCGGCCCGGATCTCGCCGAGCACCACCGGGAGCTTCGCGAACAGCGCCTCCGGGCCCGCGAGGAAGTCCTTGAGCCCCTTGATCTGCAGCGCGACGGCCGAGTACTCCATGAGCATCAGGTGCCGCAGGGTGCGCTTGAACGACTCCTGCAGCAGCGCCTTCGGCGAGTCCGGCCCGTGCAGCGCCGCCGCGACGTAGCGGTTGCGGTAGTGGAAGTAGGCCTGCCAGTCGCTGGAGTCGTCCTTCTCGATGAAGGACATGTGCCAGATCGCGATGCCCGGCACGGTCGCCGTGCGGTAGCCGCGGCCGCGGGCGCGCAGGCCGTACTCGGCGTCGTCCCACTTGATGAACAGCGGCAGCGGCAGGCCCAGGTCCTCGGCGACGGCGCGCGGGATCAGGCACATCCACCAGGCGTTGTAGTCGACGTCGACGCGGCGGTGCAGCCACGGCGTCTGCCGCAGGGTCTGCTCGGCCAGGTCGTGGTGCGGGTGGGTGTCCGGCGCGACCCGCCACATGAACTGGTTGCGGTCGACGACCTCGCCCATGGTCGACAGCTGCGAGCGGGCCTGCAGGGACAGCATCTGCCCGCCGACCAGCATCGGCTCCCGCGAGAACCGGGAGAACGCGACGGCCCGCAGGACCGAGTCCGGCTCGAGCAGGATGTCGTCGTCCATGAAGAGGATCTGCTCGCAGTCGGTGGACCCGAGCGCCTCGTACATCACCCGCGCGTAGCCGCCGGAGCCGCCGAGGTTGGGCTGGTCGACGATCCGCAGCCGGTCCCCCAGGACCGCCGCCGCCTGCTCGTAGCCGGCCTGCTCGCGGACCTTCTGCGTGCCCTGGTCCGGCAGGATCACAGCGGTCACGGCCGCGAGCACGGCCGGGTCCTCGCCGATCGCGGTCAGGGTCGCGACGCAGTCCGCCGGCCGGTTGAAGGTCGGCATGCCGATGGTGACGGCCGCGCGGCCCGGCGCGGCGGTCGGGGCGTGCCAGCCGCCCTCGTGCAGGACCAGCTCGCCGTCGTCCGTGGTGAGGTCGAACCAGTACCAGCCGCCGTCCTCGAACGGGCGCAGGTCCAGCGGGAGGTCCAGCTCCTGCCGGCCCTCGACCCGCTGCCCGGTGACGTAGATGTGCGAGCCGTCCGCCTTCGACCGGTAGACGTCGACCCGGCCCGACCCCTCCAGCGTGAGCTTCAGCCGGATGTCGGTGAGCGTGGACCAGGCGCGCCAGTAGCCCGCGGCGAAGCCGTTGAAGTACGCGCCGAAGGACACCTCGCTCTGCGCCGGCAGCACGGCCGAGGTCCGCGAGGTCACCCGCAGCGCCCGCCCGGTGCTCGCCGAGACGGTGAGCGTCATCGGCTTCTCCTGCGACCCCGTCGTGGGCTCGGTCGGCGCCAGCGTGGTGCCGGTCCGCTCGTCGACGTAGAGCGCGCGGACCGCCAGCGGGTCCGCCGGGCGGGGGAGGATGATCCGCTGCAGCAGCGTGTCGGCGGTCCCTTCGCGCGTGGGCACGGAGGCGGGCTTCTCAGCCGAGGTGGTCGTGGGCACAGTCGTCGTCACTCGGTCCTCGGTGTCTCGCTACCGGTCGGGGCAACGGCCGAGGGTAGCCACGCCGTGTCAGGACGCCGACGACCGGGTACCGGCCGCCTCCCTGGCGATCTCCTCGCGGAGCACCGCGAGGACCCGCTGCGCGGAGTTGCCCGCGCCGAAGAGTTCGTCGACGGTGCGGCGCTGCGCGTCGGCGAGCGGATCGGGGTGCCCGGAGAGGAACTTGTCCGCCAGCCGCCGCGCCTCGTCGACCGCGCGCACGGTGTGCACCCCGCGCACGACCCGACGGCCGATCTCGTTGAACGGGCGGTGGCCCTCACGCTCCACGAACACCAGCGGTTTCCCGAACAGCTGGTACTCGACCAGCATCGACAGCCCGTCCGTGATCATGAGGTCCGACGCGGCCAGGGTCGGCCCGTACTCCGCCTCCGACAGCACGGCGGTGTTGGGCAGGTCCGACCACCGGCGCATCCAGTCGTCGAACTCCTCCCGCGAGATCGGCGAGTCCTCCGCGTCGGGCAGGGGGAGCAGCGCGGGATGGGGCATGAACACGAACTCGGTGTCCGGACTGCGCGCGGCCCAGTCCAGCATCTCCGCCCGCATGAGGTGGAAGGCGCCGAAGTCCGTCCAGCCGCGGGCGATCGTGTGGTGCGCCGACCAGACCACGCGCCCCGGCCGCCGCGGCCGGTCACCCGACAACGGCCACCGCGGCACGGCGGCCCGCAGCCGGTCCGCCTTCGGGTGTCCGACCACCCGGAACTGCGTGCCCGCCCGCGCACCGTCCCGGACGGCGATCTCGCGCATCAGCTCGTTCGCACAGAAGACGAGCCAGGCGGCGCGGTGGAACGGGGCGTCGACGGCGGTGTTGGGCGTGCGCGGGTCCGGGACGTTGCGGACGATGTTCATCGTCTCGTACGGGACCAGGCAGGTCCGGGCGAAGCCGAGCCGCTCGGTCGCGAACTCGTCCGGCACGTCCGCGTCCCACTGCGACTGCCGGAAGATGACGTCCGGCTCGATGGCCTTGACCAGCTGCAGGAGGTCCTGCTCGCCGTCGGCCGCCAGCCGGAGGTGGGGCACCGCGCGGCCGGTGAGGCCCTCGTGCACCTCCTGCTCGCCGTAGAAGCCGTCGGAGCCGCGGAACCGGCGCGGGATCGACGCCACGACCGGCTCGAAGTCCTCGCTGCCCCCCATCGCCTCGACCAGCGGGTGCGTGGCGTCCCATGAGCCGAGCACGTGCGCGAGGAACAGCACCCTGATCGGGGTGCGGTGCAGGGTCGCGCGGCGGGCGACGAGGTGGATCGAGTCGCGGAGCTCCGAGTAGCGGTCCGGCACCCCGTCGACCGTCGAGCCGACGTCGTCGAGCCGCGCACGGACGGCGCCCAGCTCCTCGCGGGTGCGGTGCAGCTCGGTGTCGATCGCCGACAGGTGCCGGTCGAGCTCCCGCATCTGCACCGGCAGCTCCCGTAGCCGGCGGAACTGCGCCCGGGCGCGGCGGGGCAACGCGCGCAGGGCACGCAGGCGCGCCGCGCTCACCTCGCGTGTCCCTCAGGCCGACGCCGGGTGAACATCCGGTGAACCGCCATACGTACGACCGTACGGATCATCGCGCCCGACCCGCCCGGCGCGGCGATCGTCGTCGGGCAGCGGCCGCCCTCGATCGACGACCGGCGGACGGACCGGGACTAACCCGGCGAGGTCCGTCCCGCCCACCGCTTCCCGACCCGGTACCCCGGTGGGTACCGAGAGTGACAGGATCTCACTCAACGGAGTCGTCGTTGGTCGGACGTGGTCCGGCGACCGGATCCGCGAGCCCTGCAGCGTCGGAGAGGACACTGATGACCGCGATCGACCACCGCGCCGTCCCGGCGGGCGCGGCCCGCTTCGGCGACCTCTTCGCCCGGATCGCCGTCGGTGCGGCCGACCGCGAGCGGGCGCGCGAGCTGCCGTTCGAGCAGGTGCAGTGGCTGCGGGAGGCCGGGTTCGGGGCCGTGCGGGTGCCGCTCGAGCGGGGCGGCTCGGGCGTCGACCTGCCGGAGCTGTTCGGCCTCGTGATCGCGCTCGCCGAGGCGGACCCGCACGTCGCGCACCTGCTCCGGGGCCACTTCGGGTACCTCGAGGGCCGGCTGCAGGCGGCGGACGGGCCGGTCCGGGACGCCTGGCTGGACCGCGCGGCCGCCGGGCAGATCGTCGGGAACGCCTCCAGCGAGACGAACGACAAGGTCTCGACGGAGCTCGACACCGTGCTGCGCCGCTCGGGCAGCGGGTACCTGTTGACCGGCCGGAAGTACTACAGCACCGGCACGATCTTCGCCGACTGGATCGCCGCGACCGCGATCCTCGACGGCGCCCGCATGTCCGTCGCCGTGCCGGCGACCGCGGCCGGGGTGCGCCGGCTCGACGACTGGGACGGCTTCGGCCAGGGCCTGACCGGCAGCGGCACCACGATCTTCGACTCGGTGGCCGTGGAGGCCGTGCACGTCGGGCCGTACGAGAACCCCGGCGCGAGCACGTCGGCCGCGTTCTACCAGGTCTACCTGCTGGCGGTGCTGGCCGGGATCGGCCGCGCGCTCGTGCGCGACGCGGTGGAGTTCGTCCGGCCCCGCACGCGCTCCTTCCTCACCGGCCGCGGCGTGCTGCCTCGCGAGGACCCGCTGATCCAGCAGGTGGTGGGGCGGCTGTCCGCCGCGGCGTTCACCGCCGAGTCCCTCGTCCTGACCGCCGCCCGGGAGCTGCAGGCCGCGACCGACTCCGTGGGCGTCGACGGCCCGGACCCGGTTCTCGCGGACCGGGCGGAGCTCGCGGCGTACCGGGCCCAGCTCGTCGTCGGGGACACGATCCTCGAGGCGGCCGACCGGCTGTTCGAGGTCGGCGGTGCCTCCGCCCTCGACCGCTCCCGGCTGCTCGACCGGCACTGGCGGAACGCCCGCACCCTCGCCTCGCACAACCCGGCCGTGTTCAAGGCCCGGATCATCGGCGAGCACCTGCTGCTCGGCACCTCGCCGGCGGTGCGCTGGGGCAACCCGCAGGGCGGCTGACTCGTCAGTCGCCGCCGCCGAGGGCGTCCGGCCCCAGTCGATGGCCACGATCCTCGCCGCGCTCGACGGGCACGGGCTCATCGAGCGCCGCCCCGACCCCGGAGACGGGCGCCGGCAGCTGATCACGCTGTCGGCCGCGGGGCGCGAGCGCGCGGCCGGCGACCGGGCGGCGCGCGTCGAGTGGCTGTCGTCGGACGGCTGGTGGACGCCTACGGGCCCCGGCCGCTGTTCCTCGCCGGGACCACGCTCGTCGGGCTGGCGGGCGTCGTCGGAGCGCTGTCCCCGCAGCTCTGGGTGCTGGTGCTCGCCCGGGTGCTCCTCGGCTTCGGGACGTGCGCCGGCTACCCGGCGGCGATGTACCTGATCCGCAGCGAGTCGCGGCGCACCGGGCTGGCGAGCCCGGCCGGCATCCTCACCGTGCTCTCCGTGTCGACGCAGACGATCTCGGTGATCGGGCCGACGCTGGGCGGCCTGGCGATCGGCCTGGGTGGCTGGCGGGCGGCGGTCGCCGTGAACGTGCCACTGGCGGTCGTCGCCGTCACGCTCGGGGCGAGGCGTCTGCCGCGCACCCCGCGTACGGGCCCGGCGCCCCGCATCGACCTGGCCGGGATCGCGCTCTTCGCCGCCCACGCTCGTCGCGCTGCTCCTGTTCCTCAGGGAGCCGGAGCGCTGGTGGCTCCTCCCGGTGACGGTCGCGGCCGGTACCGGGTTCACCCGGTGGGAGCTGCGGACCGTCGACCCGTTCCTCGACCTGCGGGTCTTCGGCGGCAACGGCCCGCTGCTCGCGACGTACGGGCGCACGCTGCTCAGCTACGTCGTCCGCCTACGCGTTCCTCTACGGCTACACCCAGTGGCTGGAGGAGGGGCGCGGGCTGTCGGCGTCGGTGACGGGGCTGATGCTGCTGCCGATGTCGGTCACCGCGGTCGCGGTCTCCGCGCTCACCGGCCGGCGACCCGAGGTGCGCGGCAAGCTCCGGGTCGGGGCGACGGCGCAGGTCCTGGCCTGCGCGGCACTGCTGACCCTCGGCGGCAGCACGCCGCTCTGGCTGATCGTCGGGCTCGCGATCCTCATCGGGATCCCGCAGGGCCTGGTGAGCCTGGCCAACCAGAACGCGCTCCACCACCAGGCCGACCCGGAGCGGACCGGCGCGTCGGCCGGGCTGCTGCGGACCTTCGGCTACCTCGGCGCGATCGTCGCGTCCGTGGGCAACGGCGCCTTCCTCGCCGACCGGGCCGACGCCCCCGGCCTGCACCACCTCGCCGCGTTCCTGCTCGCCGTCGCCGGCGTGTTCCTCGCGGTCACCCTCGCCGACCGCTCGCTGCGTCGGGTCGGCGCTCCCACCGGGCAGGACTGATCAGGGTCCTGCGGGTGTCGAGTCCATTGCCGAGCTCGCCGGCTGAGCCCGGGCTCAGTCCTCGCTCTCGGTGCCGGACAGCGCCCTGCCGTCCGTGAAGTGCGGGGTGAGGCGGTTGTCGAACATGGTCAGCGCGGAGCCGATCGCCATGTGCATGTCGAGGTACTTGTAGGTGCCGAGGCGCCCGCCGAACAGCACGTTGCGGTTCGCGGTCTCCTTGCGCGCCAGCTCCCGGTAGCGCTCCAGCTTGGCGCGGTCCTCGGGGGTGCCGACCGGGTAGTACGGCTCGTCGCCGGACTCGGCGAAGCGCGAGTACTCGCGGACGATGACCGTCTTGTCCTTCGGGTAGTCCCGCTCCGGGTGGAAGTGCCGGAACTCGTGGATGCGGGTGTAGGGGACCTCTTCGTCGTTGTAGTTCATGACGGAGGTGCCCTGGAAGTCACCGGTGTCGTGCAGGACCTCGGTCTCGAAGTCCAGCGTGCGCCACGACAGCTCGCCCTCGCTGTAGTCGAAGTAGCGGTCGAGCGGACCCGTGTACACGGTCGGGATGCCGGCCGGCAGCTCGTCGCGGACCGCGAAGTAGTCCGTGTCCAGCCGGACCTCGATGTGCGGGTGGTCCGCCATCTTCTCCAGCCACGCGGTGTACCCGTCGACGGGCAGGCCCTCGTAGGTGTCGTTGAAGTAGCGGTTGTCGAACGTGTAGCGGACCGGGAGCCGCGAGATGATCGAGGCGCCGAGCTTGGTCGGGTCCGTCTGCCACTGCTTCGCCGTGTAGCCCTTGACGAACGCCTCGTACAGCGGGCGCCCGATCAGCGAGATCGCCTTCTCCTCCAGGTTCTCCGCCTTCGCGGTGTCGAACTCGGAGGCCTGCTCGGCGATCAGGGCGCGCGCCTCGTCCGGCGTGTGCGACTTGCCGAAGAACTGGTTGATCAGCGCCAGGTTCATCGGGAACGCGTAGACCTGGTCCCGGTACCGCGCGAACACGCGGTGCTGGTAGTTCGTGAAGTCCGTGAAGCGGTTGCAGTACTCCCACACGCGCTTGTTCGACGTGTGGAAGAGGTGCGCGCCGTACCGGTGGATCTCGATGCCCGTCTCGGGCTCGGGCTCGGAGTAGGCGTTGCCGCCGATGTGGGGACGCCGCTCGAGCACCAGGACCTTCTTACCCAGTTCTGCGGCTGCCCGCTCCGCGATCGTCAGCCCGAAGAAGCCCGAGCCCACCACGACCAGATCGAACTGTGCGTCAGTCACGGGCACCGAGGGTAGCGGCGCGGTGATCCGCGCCCGTGAGAGGGCGGACCGGGCGCCCGCCGGCGTCCCTCAGCGCACGGCCACGAGGTGCCTGCTCAGGTTGCGGACGCCGCTGTGCTGCTTGTGCCGCACGGCCGTCGGCAGCAGGGTCGCCGCGTTCAGGCGCGACGACAGGTGGAGGCGGGCGACACCCGCAGCCCGGTTCCAGCCGCGTTCGCGCATCTCGGCCGCCGTCTGCAGGAAGAACCGGCGCTCCTCGTCGAACCGCGTGCCCTCGAGGGCACGCCACGACGAGTCGCTGGCGCTGTGCCGCCGGTAGCGGAAACAGACCGTGTCGTCGACGACGAGCGAGCCGCCGGCCGTGACCACGTCGAGCACGAGGGCGAGGTCCTGCACGACGTCGAGACCGGGACGGAACCCGCCGGGCGGCAGCGCGTCGGCCCGCCAGCACAGCGACGGGAAGTACAGCCAGTCACCGCGCAGCAGGCTCACCGCGAGCTGCTCACCCCGCAACTCCCGCAGGCCGGTGCCCCGGGGGGCGTACCAGCGCTTCGCCCGATCGACGAGCGGGCGGGACGGCGCACCGTGCTCGTCGATGACCTCGACACCGGGCTGCACGATCGCGGCGTCCGGAAAGACGGAGAGCGCGCGGCGGACGGAATCGAGGTAGTCCGGCAGCATGACGTCGTCCGCACCCATGACCACGAAATGCCGGTGCTCGACGAATTCCAGGCAGCGGCGGTAGTTGCCGTTGGCCCCGAGATTGCGCTCGTTGCGATGATAACGCACCCGCGGGTCCTCGATCGCCGCGAACCATTCGCGGACGGTCGGATCCGGATATCCGTCGTCGACGACCGTCAGCAGCCAGTCGGGCTCGTCCTGCGCGAGCACGCTCTCGACCGCCGTCTTCATCAACGCGACGTCGCCGTAATAGGGCAACAGGATGTCGACGGTCATCGTCGCCTCCGCTCCGAGTCGTGGGCCCGGATCGTGGCGGGCCTCGTCCGGACGAACGCGCAAACCCGCCGAGCGGCTGCGCGGAAACACCCGAACGCGTCATCGGCGCGGCGCAGGGCGATCCGCGGCGATCCCTATTCTGATCGTCCCCGCGACGAATCACCTGTGGTGTCCCACGGCTGCACTGGAGCAGTTCATGTCGTTGCACGCGATCCTCCCGCTCGTGGCGCTGGCGCTCGTCCCCGGGCTGGTCCTGGGCGCGGCGCTCGGTCTCCGGGGCTGGGTCCTCGCCGGGGCCGCCCCCGTCCTGACCGTCGGCGTCGTCGGGATCGCCGGTCCGCTGGTGCCCGCCCTCGGTCTGCGCTGGTCGCCCGCCACCTTCGCCGGTGCCGCACTCGTGCTCGCCGCCGCCGGGACGGCCGCCCGCCTCGCGCTGGCGCGGGTTCTGCGGAGCGATCCGCCGGCGGCCGAGGAACGGCCGTACTGGGGACCTCACCAGCACCTCGGCGTCGCGGCCGGGATCGTCGTCGCGACCGGAACCGGGCTGTGGATCGGCTGGAACGCCACGCAGGGGCTCACGGCGATGCCGCAGTGGTGGGACGCCTTCTGGCACATGAACGCCGTGCAGTTCATCCGGGAGACGGGCGCAACCGGTCCGGGTGCCCTGCAGGCGCTCAACAACCCGACGACGACGAACTTCTTCTACCCGAACGGCTTCCACGTCCTCGCCGCCACGCTGTCGATGCTCACCGGCATCGGCCCCGTCGCCGCGATCGACGCGACGGTGACCGTCCTCGGCGGCGCCTTCGCGCTCGGCACGGCCGCCCTCGTCCGGGCCTGCGGCGGTCGCGCCGCGCTCGCTGCCGCGGCGGCGCTGCTGAGCTGCGCGTTCACCGGCTTCCCCTACGACGTCGTCGCGTGGGGTCCGCTGTTCCCCTACGCGACCGGCCTGGCCGTGATCCCGGGGCTGCTCGCCCTCGTGGCCACGCTCCTGCGACGCCGCAGCGGCAACCGGGTGGGTGTGCCGGCCGCCACCGCCGTCGGCGCCCTGGGGGTTCTCGCGCTCCACCCGAGCGTCCTGATCGCCGCGCTGGTCTTCGCCGCCGCCCTGCTGGTCCAGGAGTCCCTGCGGCGGGGGCCGCGGGCCGGCGACCTGGGTGCGTCCGCCGTCGTGGGCCTGATCGCGCTGGTGCTCGGCCTGCCGTTCGTCCTCGCCACCCTCGGCGCCACCGAGGGCACCGCCGTCGACTGGGCCGCGAACGTGACCCCGTCGGACGCCATCGGGGCGGTCCTCACGTTCGGGCACGGACAGGCCCACCCGCAGTACTGGCTGGCCGGACTGTGCCTGGTCGGACTCCTGCGCCGCCGTGCGGTCCGGCCGATGGCCTGGTTCGTCGTCGCGGGCGCGGTGTTCGCCGGGCTGTTCGTGCTCGCCGCGTCCTACGAGGGATCGCTCGTCGCGACACTGACCCGGCCGTGGTGGAACGACCGGTGGAGGTTCGCCGCACTCTGGTCCCTCGCGGCGGTGGTGCCGGCGGCGGCCGGTCTGGTGACGCTCTCGGACCTCCTCACCCGCGTCCTCGGGCGGCTCCGGGTCCTCCGGGGCGTGCGGGTCGCGCTCGTCTCCTCCGTGTCGCTGGCCGTCCTAGCCGGTCTGCTCGTCGTCGGCACGGAGGGGCTCTACCACGGGCGGAACGAGACGCGGCTCGCCAACGCCTATCTCACGGACCGCTCCGTCGGCCCGGACGAGCGGCGCGTGTACGACTACCTGGCCCGCGTCGTGCCGCCCGGCCAGCCCGTGATGAACGACCCCTTCGACGGGTCCGCCGCGATGTGGGCCCTGTCCGGGGTCCGGCCGCTCTTCGCGTCGCCGACGATCGAGCCGCAGGAGCTCGTGGAGATGGATCCCGACCGCCGCATCCTGTGGACCTCCTTCCGGGACATCGGGCGGGACCCCGCGGTGCGGGCCGCGGCCGACCGGCTGGGCGTGCACTACGTGGTGCTGGGCGAAGGCTTCATCGCCGGGGAGGAGCACGTCCTGGGCCTCCGCCGGCTCGCCGGCTCCCCCGGGCTCGTCCTCGAGCACGTCGACGGCGCCGCCCGCGTCTACCGCGTCGCGCCGTGACGGCCACGTCGGTCCGCACCGGCGGCCCCGTCGGCGCGCTGACCGTGGCCGGCGGGCTCGTGGTGCTGGGGGTCTCGTCGTTCCTGGTGCTCGGAGTGGCGGGGCACGCCCTCGAGCCCGGCGCCTACTCCGCCGTCGCCTCCCTCTACCTGCTGGTGGCGATCGTCGGGCCCGGGGCCTTCAGCGCGGTCGAGCAGGAGACCAACCGCCAGGCGTCGCGGCTCCGGGCAACGGGGAACCGGGACGAGCCGGTCGTCCGCGCCGGGCTGCTCGCCGGCCTGCGGCTCGCGGCGCTCGTCGGCGGCCTCGCCGTGGCCGCGGGTCCGCTGGTCGTGCCGCGGATGCTCGGCGGCTCGTGGGAGCTGCTCGGCTGCCTCCTGCTCGCGGTCGCGGGCTCGGCGGGCCTCGCGGCCGTCCGCGGTGTCCTCGCCGCCCGGGGCCGGCGCGGCTGGTACGGGCTGAGCCTGGCCGTCGAGGGGGGCAGCCGGATCGCCGGGTGCGGAGCCGTCGCGGCGGCCGGCTGGACGCACCCCGCCGCGTTCGGGCTGGCCTTTGCCGCAGGGGCCGGCGTGGCGTTCCTGGTGTGCCTGCCGGGCCTGCGCTCCCCCGCCCACGAGGGCCCGGCGGCGAGGGTCGACGTCGGTGCGATGACCCGGTCCGCGGGCCTGCTCGCGCTCAGCGGCGCGGTGACCTTCGTGCTCGCCAACGCGGCGCCGCTCGTGCTGGTCGCGCGGCTGACCGACCGGCCGGAGCTCGCCGCCTCCTACGTCTCGCTCTTCGTCCTCGCCCGCACCCCGCTCTTCGTCTTCGCCCCGGTCCAGTCCTTCCTGCTGCCGGGTCTGACGACGGCGGCCGAGCGCGGCGACACGGAGGCGTTCGGGCGACGCCTGCGACACGTCCTGGCCGCCATCTGCGCGGCGGGCGTCGTCGGGACGGCGGGGGCCGCGGTGTTCGGGCCGTGGGCGGCTCGGGTCCTCATGGGCGCACCGCTCGACCTCCCCGCCGCCACCGCCGGGGTCCTCGGCCTGGGCACCGCGGGGATGCTGGCGGCGCAGCTCCTGCAACCCGCCCTGGTCGCGACGGGGGCGCACCGGTCCGTCACGGGCGCCTGGCTCGTCGGCGGGTGCGGGTTCGGCGCCCTGCTCGCGCTGCCCCTCGACCCCGTCACCGGCGCCGTCGGCGCGCAGGTCGTGGGCCCGATCGTCGTCGGCGCGGCCATGCTGCTCGCCCTGCGCTCCGTGCGCCGGTCCGGTCGGACGTCCGTCTAGACGGTCGAGAACGAGGCTCGGGATCCTCAGGCGGAGGGGCGTTCCGCGGGGGCGACGGTCTCCTCGAGCGCCTGCACCCGGAGCCGCAGCGAGCCGGTCTCCTCGGCCAGCGTGCGGCTCTGCTCCTCCAGCAGCCCGATCTCCCGGGACAGCTGCAGGGAGACCGCGAACAGCACCACCAGGGATCCGAAGAAGAGCAGATTGCTCGGCGTCTGGATGCCCAGGAGGCCCGCGATCCCCACCAGCACCCCGGGGAAGACGGCGACGACGAGGGTGCCGAGGGAGATCAGCACCCAGATCACGGCGTACTTCTCCCGCAGCCGCCGGCGCCGCAGCAGCTCGACCACGAGGGCGAGCGCCACGAGCGCGACGACGACGGAGACGACGGTCAGGCGAAGGCTGGGCACGGCTGCGCGCTCCCGGTGCGGCGGCGGGCGAGGGCGAGTCCGACCGCCGAGACGACGCGGAGCAGGTAGACGGCCGAGCGCAGCGGGTTGGTGCTGGCCGTGCCCGTCTCCCGGGGGCGCATGGCCACCGGGACCTGCCGGATGCGCAGGCCGGCGCGGTGGGCGATGACCAGCGCCTCCACCGTGTCGCCGAGGTACTCCTCGGGGTACTGCTCCGCGAACAGGGCGACCGCGGGGCCGCGCACGAGCCGGAAACCCGAGGTCGGGTCCGTGATGCGGGTGTCGGCGATCCGGCTGAGCACCGCGGCGAGCAGGCGCATCGCCCACCGCCGCGGACCCGTCACCTCGTAGTTCCCGCGCCCGGCGAAGCGGGCCCCGATCACGATCTCGGCGTCCGTGAGGGCCGCGAGGTCGGCGATGTCCCGGGGGTCGTGCTGCCCGTCGGCGTCGACCTGGACGACCGCGGCGTACCCGTTCTCGTGCGCCCATCGGTAGGCCGCCCGCATCGCGCCGCCCACCCCGAGGTTGAACGGCAGCTTCAGCACCGCGGCGCCCGCCTGTGCGGCGCGCCGCCCGGTGAGGTCGGTCGAGCCGTCGTCGACGACGAGCACGCGGGCCGCGGGGCACGCGGCGCGGACCTCGCCGATCACCCGGGCCACCGAGTCCTGCTCGTTGAGGGCGGGCATGACCACCAGCAGCCCGGCCCCCAGCGCCGACGGCGGCGGGAAGTCGAGCGGAAGTTGGTCGAGATGGACAGCCGACATCAGTGCGCCTTTGCTCCTGCGGGTACACGCGGTCCCCGAGTCCGACGTGTGCGAACCGAATTCGGGAAATCGCGAAGTGCCCGGCGTGTACCGGCTGAGCTGCGACGACTCCGGATCCTCGAACCCGATTCCGACGGCGACGATAACGAGGGTGATACAGAACACCCGCCCGGACACGACGGCCCGGACGGGTGAAAGGACGCAGCGGAAGCGGATCTACAGATAGACCGCCAGGGTCAGCATCGCGACCCACGCGATCGCGAGGACCTGCAGGACCCGGTCGCCGAGGGCGATCTCCTCGGGCTCGCCGCCGTCGCCGTTGTCGACGTCGACCGAGTAGCGCAGCACCGCGACGACGAACGGGACGATGGAGATCACCGACCACACCGAGTTGTGGTACGCCTCGCGGATCTCGAAGGCCCAGAGCCCGTAGGTCATGATCAGCACGGTGGCCGACAGCGCCCACACGAACCGCAGGTAGGACGGGGAGTAGGACTCCAGCGACTTGCGGATCTTCGCGCCGGTGCGCTCGGCGAGCATCATCTCGGCGTAGCGCTTGCCGGCGACCATGAACAGCGAGCCGAACCCGGCGGCGAGCAGGAACCACTGCGACAGCGGGATGGCGGCCGCGACGCCACCGGCGATGGCGCGCATGAGGAAGCCCGAGGCGACGATGCAGATGTCGAGCACCGGCTGGTGCTTGAGCCAGAAGCAGTAGGCCAGCTGCACGCCGACGTAGACGCCCAGCACGATCAGCAGCTGCACCGAGGCCAGCAGCGACAGCGCGATCGCCGCGGCGAAGGCCACCGCCGCGACGCCGTAGGCCACCGGCACCGGGACGATCCCCGCCGCGACGGGCCGGTTGCGCTTGGTCGGGTGCGCGCGGTCGGCCTCGACGTCCTTGGCGTCGTTGACCAGGTAGATGCCCGACGCGGCCAGCGAGAACGCCACGAAGGCGATGGCCAGCTTGACCGCCACGGCGCCCTGGAACAGGTCGCCGGAGGCGAACGGCGCGGCCAGCACCAGGACGTTCTTGACCCACTGACGCGGGCGCATCGTCTTGACGACGCCGGCCGCCAGACCGATCGGGGTCCGCTGCGGGGCCTCCATCGTCGGGGGTACGTCCGTGCTCGTCATCAGCGCTTCTTCCTGTGGATCAGGCGCGGGATCACGCGCCGGGCGGCGAGGGCGACGCCGGCGCCGAGCGCCGATCCCGTCGCCACATCGGTCGGGTAGTGCACGCCCAGGACCAGCCGGGACAGCGCCATCACCGGCACGACGGCCAGCGGCGCGGCGGACCGCAGCAGCCCGCCGTAGAGCACGGCGGCGGCGGTGGTCGAGGTGGCGTGCGAGGAGGGGAAGGACAGCCGGCTCGGGGTGCCCACGAGCACCTCGACCGACGGGTGTTCGGGACGGGGCCGGCGCACGACGCGCTTGACCCCGATGGACGCCCCGTGGGCGAAGGCGACGGCCGCGGTGGACCAGAGCCACTCCGCGCGCCGCCGGCGGTCGACGGCCGCACAGACGAGGCCCAGCGCGAGCCAGCCGCCCGCGTGCTCGCCGAAGTGCGACATGCCCCGGGCCGCCGAGACCGTCCGAGGCCGCGCGATCCCGCGCTGGACAGCGGCCAGGACCTGCAGCTCGGGCGACGCGGGCGTCGCGACGGGTTCGGACGGCGCCACGGGGGGTACGGCGGGGACCGTGGGTGCGTCCGGCACGGCCGGTACGTCGAGCGACCGGTCGGTCACGGGCAGGCCTCCTCGCGCTCGCGGCGGGGTTTCCGCGGGCGCCGATCTGCGGGGTGTACGGCGCAGCCATGCTACGCGTCACCCGCGCCGGCCCCGGTCCGGCGTGCCGGGGCGGACCGTCCGGGCAGGTCAGCCGGAGGTCAGAACCACCGCTCGAGGACCAGCGCGACGCCGTCGTCGACGTTGGTCGCCGTGGTCTCGTCCGCCGCCGCGACGACCTCCGGGTGCGCGTTGCCCATCGCGACCCCGTGCCCGGCCCACCGCAGCATCGCCAGGTCGTTGGGCATGTCCCCGAACGCGACCACCTCGTCCGCCCGAATTCCCGCGAACTCCGGTGTGCGCTCCATGAGGTCGAGCAGCCCGGTGGCCTTCGAGACGCCCGCCGGCGCCACCTCGATCAGCCCGCCCGGGTGCGAGAAGGTGATGTCGACGGTGTCGCCGACCAGCGGCTCCAGCACGGCGGCCATGGCGTCGCTGGACATCCCCTTGGCCCGGACCAGCAGCTTCACCGCGGGGTGGGCCAGCAGCCGGTCGCGCTCCTCGGTCGGGGGCCCGCCGCCGGGCCAGGCGTGCTCGTAGTCCGGTTCGGCGACGAACTGGGCCACCTGGTCGTCGAACGCGTGCTCGCCCACCCGCTCCACCCCGAGGGTGGCGCCCGGCAGGGCCTCGGCGACGGCCTGCTCGAGCCGGGTGAGGTCCTCCGGGTGCAGGGGGCGGGAGCCGACGATCCGGTCGGCCTCGACGTCGTAGAGCACCGCGCCGTTGGCGCAGACCGCGTACCGGACCACCCCGAGCTGCGTCGCCACGGGCGGGATCCAGCGCGGCGGGCGCCCGGTCACCAGCACGAACGGGACGCCACGGGCGACCAGTCTGCCGACCACGGCCGCGGTGCGCGGGCTGACCTCGTGGTCCTCGCCGAGCAGGGTGCCGTCGACGTCCGTCGCCACGAGGCGTGGGGCTTCCATCGACTACACCATCCACCGTGACACGCCCCCAGCGTACGGGCAGCGGCCGACGCGATCTCCGGGATAGCGTGCGCCTATGCGCGTGCTGCTGGTGTCGGCGCCGCTCACCGGGCACCTGCTGCCGATGCTGCCCCTCGGTGAGGCGCTGTGGGAGGCGGGGCACGACGTGCTCGTCGCCACCGGCGGCGACGCGATGGGCGCCGACACGGGCGATCTCCCCGTGATCGACATCGCCCGGGACCTCTCGTTCGCCCGGATCGCCGCGCGGAGCATGGCCGCCCATCCGCTCGACGCGCGGGCCGAGCTGGCCGGCACCGCGGGCACCCGGATGGTGGCGCGGCTGTTCGGGGCCGTGAACGAGGAGCTCACGGACGGGCTGGTCACCGTGGTCGAGCAGTGGCGGCCCGACGTCGTGGTGCACGAGCCGCTCGCGGTCGCCGCCGCCGTCGCCGCGGCTCGCTACGACCTGCCCACGGTGCTGCTGGAGAACTCGCTGTTCGACGGGCCGTCGCTGGTCCGGGTCACGTCGGAGTCGAAGATCATGCGGCGCGCCCTGCGCCGGCACGGGCTGGAGGATCGCGGGCTCCCGGCCCCCGAGGTGGTGCTGACGACGGCGCCGCGCAGCGTCGTCGGCGAGCGGACCGGGCTGCCGATGCGGCCGGTCCAGCGCGGCGGCGGGGAGATCCCGGCCTGGCTGCGGGTGCCGTCGGACGCGGCGGACCGGCCGCGCATCCTCGTCTCGCGCAGCACGGCCCCCGGCCCGGGCGCCGACCCCATGCCGGCGGCGCTGGCCGCCGCGGCGGAGGTCGACGCCGAGATCGTCCTGGTTCGCCCGGAGCCGCGCATCGAGCGCCGGGCGCGCGGCGTCGACACGGTCCGGACGGTCGGGTGGGTGCCGCTGGTCGACGTCATGCCGCTGTGCGCGGCGATCGTCCACCACGGCGGTTCGGGCACCGCGATGGGCGCGCTGTCCGCCGGCATCCCGCAGCTCGCGGTGCCCGGGGCCGGGGACCGGCGGCACAACGCCGAGCTCATCGCGCGGCGCGGGGCGGGTCTGGCCGGGAAGGTGACCGCCGAGGCGCTGCGCCGCCTGGTCGCCGACGGCGAGCTGGCCGCCAACGCCCGCGAGGTCCGGACCGAGCTGGAGGCGATGCCGCCGCCCGAGGCCCGGGTGCCGGACGTGGCCGCCCTCGACTGAGCCTCCCGGCGGTGTCTCCGCAGCTCAGCCCCGGTCGTGAGCGGCGACCGACCCTCTTGGGGCAGTTGCCGCTCACGGTTCCCAGGCCAGTAGCGCCGTCCGGAGCAACGCGGCCAGCGACTCGCGCTGGGCGGGGGTGAGGGCCTCGAGCAGCTCGGCCTCGGCGGCGAGCTGGCGCGGGAGCACCTCGTCGACCAGGCGTTCGCCCGACGGGGTCAGCGCGACGCGGGCGGCGCGGGCGTCGTCGGGGTCGGGGGTGCGGGTGACCAGCCCGGCGGCGGTGAGCTTGTGCAGCCGCTTGGTGGTCGCGGCCGGCGAACCCACGACCCCGGCGGTGAGGTCGCCGGGGCGCAGGGGGGCGTCGTTGCGGCGCAGCTGGCTGAGGACGTCGAACTCGGCGCGGGTCACGCCGGCGTCGGCCAGCCAGTCGTCGGCCGCCTGCTGGAGGAACCGCGCGGCCCGCAGGATCCGCCCGACGACGGCGATGGGCTCGGTGTCCAGGTCCGGGCGCCGGCCCGCCCAGACCGCCCGGATCTCGTCGATCGCGTCACGGTTCGCCGTCATCGGCTTCCCCTTTCGTACACCGGTGAAGTAAATTGCTACACCGGTGAAAGGAGTATGCGTGCAGGGGACGCTGGTCCGTGAACTGGTCCGCTTCGAGGCCCACGCCGGCGCGCACCGGCCCGCGCTGCGGTGCGGGATCTCGGTGGGCGTCCCGATGCTCGTGCTGCTCGCGCTCGGCCGGTTCGACCTGCTCGGCGCGGCCACCTTCGGCGCCTTCGCCGCCATCTACGGGCGGAACCTGACGGTGCCCGCCCGCACGGGCGTGCAGGCGGTCACCGGCCTCGGGCTGGTCGCGAGCGTGGTCGTCGGGCTGCTCGCCGCGCACCTGCCCGCCTCGCCCTGGCTCGCACTGCTCGTCCTGGTGGCCGTCGCCGTCGCCGGCACGGTCGGCGGCGAGGTCGTCGGCTGGAAGCCGGGCGGGCCGCTGTTCTTCGTGTTCGCGGCCGGTGCGTTCGCCGGCGCCCATCCGCTCGGTCTGTCCGCGTCGCTGCAGGTCGTGGCCGTCGCCGCGGGCTCGGCGGGGTTCGCGGTGCTCGTCGGGAGCGCCGGCGCGCTGCTGCCCGGGCACGTCCGGCGCCCCGCGCCGCTGGTCGCGGTGCCGCTGCGCGAGGCCGTGCGCCGCGAGATCGTGCTCGAGGTGCTGCTGGCCTGCGCGGTCACCGCGCCGCTCGCCGTGCTGCTCGGGGTGGAGCACCTGTACTGGGCGCTGGTCGCGGCCGTCGTCCCGCTGTCCGTGCCGGGCTCGCGAGCCCGGGTGACCCGCGGCGTGATGCGCATCGGCGGCACGCTCGCCGGTCTGGCCGTCGCCGCGGTGCTGCTGGCCCTGCACCTGCCCGGCTGGGCGATCGTCGTCACGGCCGTGGTGCTGCAGACCGGGGCGGAGCTGCTGGTGATGCGGAACTACGCGGTCGCACTGCTGTTCATCACGCCGCTCGCGCTGGTCGTCGGCACGACGATGCACCCCGCCGACACCGCGACCCTGCTCACCGACCGGCTCGTCGCCACCGTGGTCGGGGTGCTGGTGGCGCTGGCCGTCCTGGGCCTGCGCGGCCGTGCACGGGCCCGCCGGGCCGGGTACCCGGAGGTATGAGCACGCTCCAGGACACCGTGACCGCGCTGCTCGACGAGGCCGGCGAGACCTACGCCGAGCAGGCCGGCATCACGCTCAAGGACACCCCCGCACCGCTGTACCGGCTGCTGGTGCTCGCGGTGCTGCTGTCGACCCGCATCCGGGCGGACATCGCCGTCGACGCGGCGCACGAGCTCGTCCGCTCCGGCATGGGCACGCCCGAGAAGATGCGCGACGCGAGCTGGCAGGACCGCGTCGACGCCCTCGGCCGCGCCCATTACACGCGCTACGACGAGAGCACCGCGACCGCCCTCGGCGAGGGCGCCGAGCTGCTCCTCGACCGCTGGAAGGGCGACCTGCGGCGGCTGCGCGAGGAGGGCCGCGGCGACCCGGGCCGCCTCCGCGAGCTGCTCACGGAGTTCCCCCGGCTCGGACCGACCGGCGCGGACATCTTCTGCCGCGAGGCCCAGGCCGTGTGGCCCGAGCTGCGCCCGGCGCTCGACGGCAAGGCGCGGCAGGGCGCCGAACGCCTGGGTCTGCCGACCGATCCCGACGACCTCGCCGCGCTCGTCCCCGACGACCGGCTCGCGCAGCTCGCGGCCGCGCTGACCCGGGCGGCGCTGGCGAAGGACGTCGTCGAGAAGGTCCGCGAGTCCGCCTGACCCGGCTCAGATGATCGCGACGGCCACCACGAGTCCGAGTGCCACGTGCGCGGCCGCGACCACCCACGCCTCGGCGTTGAGCTCGTCGGCCGCCAGCACCTCGCCGATCCGGATGCCGGTGACCCACTCCAGCAGCCGTACCGCCGCGACCTGCGCGATGATCCCGACCAGGCCGAAGATCAGCGCTGCGAGCAGCCCCTCGGCCAGCAGGCCCGAGGCGCTCCAGATCGCCACGACCACGATGAACGCCATCGAGATCATCCCGGCGGAGGTCACCAGCACCGCGCCCGGGCGGCCGTCGCGGACCAGCCGGTTCAGCTTGCCGGGCGTGGTGATGTCGATGGCCCAGAAGCCGATGAGCATGAGCAGCGCGCCGAGCAGCGCGTAGAGCAGGATCGCGCCGACGCCGCGGCCGATGTTCGCGAAGTACACCGCATCGAGGGCGAGGGTCATGGGGTCCTCCGGGAGGAAGGGGACGGGGAGCGGGGGTTCCGGGGCGGGACGGGGTCAGTCCTCGGGGATGCGGTGCGGCACGAACGCGGCGCCGTCGTCCGTCACCAGACCGGCGGTCTCACGGATGCCGAGGCCCGCCGAGCCGTCGCCGACGATCCACGCGCCCAGCGCGGGCCGGAAGCCGTCGAACTCGGGCAGCGGGTCGAAGAGCTGGTAGACGTAGCCCTCCTCGCCGTACACACCGCCGGTCGAGACCTGCGAGCCGGGCGAGACGATGTCGACGTTGGCCCCCTCACGGCCCAGCAGCGGCTTGCGCACGTACTCGGTGAGCAGGCCCGGGTCGTGCAGGTAGGCGGGCAGCAGGTTCGGGTGCCCGGGGTACATCTCCCACAGCACGGCGAGGATCGCCTTGTTCGACAGCAGCGTCTTCCACAGCGGCTCGAGCCAGAGCGTCTCGGGCAGGCTGCGCACGACGTGCTTGCCGAACTCCTCGGTGAGGATCCACTCCCAGGGGTAGAGCTTGAACACCGTGGCGATCGACGCCTCGGCGAGGTCGACGAAGCGGTCGAGGTCGACGTCCCAGCCGAGGTCCTCGATGCGCAGGCCCACCGTGTCGAGGCCGGCCTCCGCCGCGGTCTCCTGCAGGTACCCGACGGTCACGTGGTCCTCGCCGGTGGAGTCGCCGCCGGACCAGGTGAAGTGGACCTCCGAGCCCGGCAGCGTGCCCTTGATCTCGCCCCACCGCTCGACCAGGCGCTCGTGCAGCGAGTTCCACTGGTCGTCGTCCGGGTGGGTGTCCTTCAGCCAGTACCACTGCAGGATCGACGCCTCGAGCAGCGTGGTCGGGGTGTCGGCGTTGTACTCCAGCAACTTGGCCGGGCCGGAGCCGTCGTAGCGCAGGTCGAAGCGGCCGTAGACGTGCGGGTCGTGCCGCTTCCACGAGGCCGCGACCTTCTCCCACGCCCACTCGGGCAGGGCGAAGTCCCGGAACCGCTCGGTGGTGACGATGTGGTCCACGGCCTCCAGGCACATCGAGTGCAGGAGCTCGACGTCCGCCTCGAGGGAGAGGATCTCGTCCATCTCGAAGACGTAGTGCACCGACTCGTCCCAGTAGGGTCGGGCGAGCCCGTTCGCGTCCCGGCCGGGTGCGTCGTACACCAGACCCTGGTCACGGACGATCTGCTGCCAGCCGGGGCGCGCGGCCCCGCGTTCACGGCGCACCGCTCAGCTCCCGCTGCTTCCGCCGGAGGACGAGCCGCCCGACGACGAGGACCCGCCGGACGTGCCCTTCGACCCGCCCGACGACGAGCTCCCGCTGTTCACGCCGAGGCCGCCCCGCGAGATGGTCTTGCCCGACGGGGTGCGGACGGTCGCGTTGTTCGGCACGGTCGTGGTGCCGCCCGTCGCGACCTGCCCGACGTTGCCGGAGCCGCCGTAGTTGTAGTGGTACTGCGCGCCGCCGGCGCCGATGAAGATCGGGTAGAAGCCGCCGCCACCGTAGTAGGTGTTGTTGCTGGCCGAGGCGGGGGTCACGCAGTTCGCGTCGTCGACGACCACGTTGTTCTCGTCGACGCAGCGGGCCTCGACCTCGTCGTCGTCCGAGGCCACGGCGTACCCGACGGCGATCAGCGCGACCACGCCGACCGCGACGCCCGAGCCGATGAGGATCCGCTTGCGCTTCTTCCGGCGCCCGGCGTCCTCCTCCGCCTGCCGGGCCTCCTCGGCACGGCGGCGGGCGCCCTGCTCGCGGGCGCGCTTCTCGGCGAGGGTGGGTTCACGGGGCGTGGTGGAGGCGTCCTGCCGCGCCATGCGCCCGCGGACCCTCTCGACGGGCCGGGTCTCCCCGGTCTCGTCCGGCGGCCCGGGCTGGTCCCGGCCGTCGTTCTCCGTCATGCGTCCACCCCCGTGCGCACCGTATCCGCTCGGGGCGGACCCACGGAACCGCCCTCGGTCTCGGGTCGGTATCGACCCGACCAAGATCGCGACACCGTTCACCCGGCCCGGGGCGCCTCCCGTCGCGCAGGATCACCGGATCGGGGTGCCTCGCCGTCCCCCGACGACACCTCGCAGCACGCGCGCGACCGATGACCGAGCGACGGCGGCACCGGATCGGGGTCGCCCGGACGGGGACGGCAAGATGGTCGCCGACATGGACGAGCTCCCCACCCCGTCCGGCGGCCGCTCCCCCCTCGCCGTCGCCGACCGCCCGGCCCGCTCCCCGCGGACGAGCCCGCCCGCGCCACCCCGCCGGGGTGCGCGCCTGCCGGGCCGCCGCCAGGCGCGGCGGATCGTCGCGGCCGTACTCGTGGGCGCCGGGGTGATGCTCGGCGTGGCCACGCTCGACACCGTCGCCGGCGCCACCGTGCCGGTGCTCGGCTCGCTGGCCGCGCTGCCGTCGCCCAACGGCACCTCGGCGGACGTCGAGGACATCCCGCCGCCGCCGACCACGCCCGGCACCTGCCTGAACTGGGCCCGCGCCGACGCCGCGGACACCACGGTCGTCGACTGCGCGCAGCCGCACCTGTTCGAGCAGTCGGGCACCGTCCAGCTCACCGACCAGCAGGCCCTGCCGGACGACGCGACCATGCGCCAGCTCGTCAACGAGCGGTGCACCCCGGTCGTCCTGCAGTACCTCGGCGGCAAGTTCGACCCCAACGGCAAGTTCCGGGTGGGCGCGCTCAAGCCGTCGCAGAAGAAGTGGGACGAGGGCGACCGCGAGCTGCGCTGCGGCGTGCAGAGCGCCTCGCGCTCCGGCGCGCTCTACCCGCTGACCGGCAAGGCCGCCGACCAGGACCAGTCCGGGGTGTACGAGCCCGGCACCTGCCTGGCGATCGACGGGCCGCGGGTCGGCGACCCCACGGACTGCACGGGGCCGCACGCGGTGGAGACGGTCGGCGTCGTCGACCTGTCGCAGAAGTTCCCGGAGGGCTTTCCCGCCGTCGGCGACCAGGACGGGTTCCTGCAGCCCGAGTGCACCCGGATCGCGGGCGAGTACGCCGGCGGCCCGCAGGTCATCACGGACAAGAAGCTCACCGTGTACTGGGACAACATCACCGAGGACTCCTGGAACGCGGGCACCCGCAAGGTCAACTGCAACCTGGCGGCGCTGCTGCCGGACCGCAGCGGGTTCGCGCCGGTCACCGGCCCCGTGAAGGGTGCCGTGACCGTCGGCGACCGGCCGGCGCCGCCCGCGACCACCACGCCGAAGCCGGGCGTCCCCGCCCCGCCGACGCAGTCCGGCACGCCGACCACGGACCCGAGCGTCCCGCCGTCGAGCTCCGACCCGGCGGCGCCGCCGAGCTCCGAGGCGCCCGCGCCGTCGGAGTCCGAGTCGGCGGCGGCGCCCGCGCCGTTGCCGGTGGAGGTCCCTGCGGCACCCTGACGTCGTGGTGGAGATGAGCCGGGCCCGGTTCGACGAGCTGGTGTCCGACGCGCTGGACACGGTCCCCCGGCGGCTGACCGCGGCGATGGACAACGTCGTGGTGCTGGTCGAGGACCGGCATCCCGACGAGCCGGAGCTGCTGGGGCTGTACGAGGGCGTCGCGCTCACCGACCGGACGAGCGACTACGGAGGCGTCCTGCCCGACCGGATCACGATCTTCCGGGACGCGGTGCTGGAGATCTGCGCGACCGAGGACGAGGTCGTGCACGAGGTCGCCGTGACAGTGGTGCACGAGATCGCCCACCACTTCGGCATCGACGAGCACACGTTGCACGAGCTCGGCTGGGGCTGACCCCGTGAGTGCCGGGTGACCCTGTAGGGGCAGTCGGCACTCACGACCCCTGCTGACCTGCGCCGATTCGGTCAGGGGGCGTAGGCCCGCAGGAACGCGTCGACACCGGTCGCGACGATCGTGTCGACCTCCGCCCGGGGCAGCGGGACCGCGCCGTGGAAGGACCGGCTGGTCACCTCCCCCGCCGCGAGGAGTACGAGGTGGCGGGCCGTGCGGTACGGGTCCGCCTCGCGCAGCCGGCCCTCCGCCGTGAACCGCGCGATGTGCCCGGTCAGCGCGCGCTGCACCCGTCGCGGGCCGGTCTCCTGCCAGGCCTCGAGCGCCTCGGCGGGGATGTGCAGCACCTCGGCCTGGATCTGCCGGACGAGTGCGAAGTGCTCCCCCGCCGTGGGCTGCGCGTGGGCCCGGCCGAAGGCGAGCAGCGCCTCCTCCAGCGCCTCCGGACCCTCGCCGACCTGCCCGAGGTGGCGGTCCATCTCCGCGATCTGCTCCTCGGCGACCCGCTGCGCGCTCTCCTGGATCACCGTCTCGAACAGCGCCGCCTTGTCGCGGAAGTGGTTGTAGATGGTGCGCGTGGAGACCCCGGCCTCCCGGGCGATGAGGTCGATGCTCGCGCGGGTGTAGCCCTCGCGCGCGAACACGGTGAGCGCGCCGCGCAGGATCGCCCGCCGCTTGTCCGCGAGCCCCCGGCGCGCCCCGGTCCCGACCGTCGTCACGACGACTTCCTACCGAATGCAACGAGCGTTGTCACTTTGCAATGCACGTTGTACTTTACTGCTCATGAGCAGCGACATCAGAATCGGGATCATCGTGGGCAGCACGCGCCCGCAGCGCCGGGGCGGGGTCGTGGCGGGCTGGGTCCAGCAGGTCGCCGAGGCCCACGGTGCGACCATCGAGCTCCTCGACCTGGCCGCCTTCGACCTGCCGCTGCTCGACGAGCCGAGCCCGGCGATCCACGGCGACTACACCGGCCCGCACACGCTGCGCTGGGCCGCGGCGGTCGCGGCCTGCGACGCCTTCGTCTTCGTGGTCCCGGAGTACAACCACTCCTTCCCGGCCGCGGTGAAGAACGCGATCGACTACCTGTTCGCCGAGTGGAACGACAAGGCCGCGGGCCTGGTCGGCTACGGCGTGCAGGGCGGCGTCCGGGCCGTCGAGGCGCTCCGACCGGTGCTGGCCGAGGTCGGGATCGCCGACGTCCGGACGCAGGTCTGCGTCAACCTCATGTCGGACTTCGTCCTCACCGGGCCGACCGACGTCGGCCGGATCGCCCCGGCCGAGCACCAGGAACCGACGCTGCGCCGGATGCTCGACGAGGTCACCGCCTGGGCGGGAGCGTTGCGGGGCCTGCGGGTCCCGGCGTGACGGTCTGGGACCCCGCGACCCGGAGGATCGCCGCGGTCGTGGTGCTGGGGGCCCTGCTCTCGATGCTGGACGCGACGGTGGTCGCCGTCGGGCTCGAGTCGATGGCCCGCGACCTCGGGGCCGGCCTGGGTGCCGCGCAGTGGATCGCGCACTCCTACCTGCTCGCGCTGGCCGTGGCGCTGCCCGCGTGCGGGTGGCTCAGCCGGCGAATCGGTGCCGGGCGGCTGTGGGTGCTCGCACTCGCCGGGTTCACGCTGGCCTCGCTGCTCTGCGCGGGCGCCCCGAGCCTCGGACTGCTGGTGGCCGCACGGGTGCTGCAGGGCGTGGCAGCGGGGTTCCTCGTGCCGACCGGGCAGGCCCTGCTGGGTCAGGCCGTCGGGCCGGACCGGCTCGGCCGGGTGATGGCGGTGCTCGGCTCGGTGGTCAGCCTCGGCCCCGCGCTCGGTCCCGTCGTGGGCGGCGTGCTGCTCGAGGTGGCGTCGTGGCCGTGGCTGTTCCTGGTCAACCTGCCGATCGGGGTGGCCGGGATCGTCGCGGGGCTGCGGGTTCTGCCTCGCGGGGTGCCGACGCGCACCGGGAGGCTCGACGTCGCCGGCCTGCTCCTGGCGGGGATCGGCCTGTCCGCACTGGTCTACGGCCTCACGGCGTGGGGCGAGCGGGGCGCGCCCGTCGTGGTGGGCGGGACGGTGCTCGGCGGCGGCATCGCGCTCGCCCTGTTCGTGGCGCGGTCGCTGCGGCGCACGCACCCGCTGACCGACCTGCGGCTGTTCGCCGACCGCCGATACGCCACCGCGACCCTCTGCAGCACCCTCACCGGCGCCTCGCTCTTCGGGACCGTGCTGGTCTTCCCGCTGCTCCTGCAGCTCGGCCGCGGCACCGACACCGTCGGGACCGGCCTCGCGCTGCTCTCCTACGGGCTCGCGACGGCGGTGTCGACGCCGCTGGCCGGCCGGCTCACCGACCGGTTCGGCGGCGGTGTGGTCGCGGCGGCCGGCTGCGCCGGGCTGGTGCTCACGGCGCTCCCCTTCGCGCTCGCCGAGCCGGGGCCGGTGCTCGTCCAGGTGCTGCTGGTCCTGCGCGGGATCGCGATCGGCTTCGCGGCGATCCCGCCGACGGTCGCGGCCTACGCGGCGGTGCGCCCCGAGCAGCTGCCGGACGCGACCACCCAGCTCAACGCGCTGCAGCGGGTCGGCGGAGCGGTCGGCGGCGCGCTGGTGGCCACCACCCTGGCGACGCTGCTGCCGCAGGGCGCGGGGCCGGCCTTTGCCGCGGTGTTCTGGCTGCTCGCGGGCCTGGGCGCGGTCGCCCTGGTCTCAGCGGCGCTCCTCGCCCGGAGCCCGGTCACCGCCAGGGATCGGTGATCTCCCGCAGGTCGGCGAGGATCGTGCGGAGCTGCGCCATCCGGCGTGCGCCGAGGTGCGCGGTCCACTCCGCCTCCACCTCCGCGACGATCCCGCGGGACACCTCCACGCTGTGCGCGCCCCGCTCCGCGACCCGGACGAGGCGGGCTCTGCCGTCCGCCGGGTCGGGCACGCGCTCGACGTAGCCCGCCCGCTCCAGCTGGTCGACGAGGAAGCTCGCGCTCTGCTTGGTGATCCCGGCCTGCTCGGCCAGCTCGGTCGTGCGGCTGCCGCCGGGCGCGATCCGCTGGAAGACGCGGGCCTGGGCGGGGGTGAAGTCGTCGAACCCGGCCGCGGCCAGACCCTCGAACACGCGGGACTCGAGAGCCCGATAGGGCAGGAAGAGCAGCAGCCCGGTGTTCAACTCCGTCACACTTGACGATCCTACGAGATGGTAAGAGACTCTGACGAAATTGGTCAGGTTCTCTGACTGAATCGGGGTGGCCGATGGACCGCGACGAGAAGTGGGCGGTGATCGCCGGACGCCGGCGGGAGCTCGCCGACCTGCTGGCCGGGCTGCACGAGGAGGAGTGGGAGCGCCCGTCGCTGTGCGCGGAGTGGCGGATCCGGGACGTCGCGGCGCACGTCGCACTCACCCCGCAGTCCCCGGGCATCCTGCGCATTCTCGCTGCGGGCGTCCGCGCCGGCGGCGACTTCCAGGCCCTGAGCGCGCGGCTCGTGGCCACGGACGTCGACTGGACCGCCGGCGACGCCGACGGCGCGGAGATCCGCGGGTCCGCCGATGCCCTGCTCCTGCTGCTCACGGGGCGCAGCGCCGCCGCGCTGCCCCGGCTCACCGGGGACGGGCTCGAGCGGCTCGCCGCACCCTGACGGCCGCCGGGGGGTGGTCGTCAGGGCGCCGCCCTCAGTGGGCCTCGGGTGCGGCGCCGGCCGTGACGTCGCCGACCAGCGCGGGACCGGAGTCCCACAGCTCCAGCGCCCAGCCGCTCTCGACGGACCGGTCGCGGCGCAACACCACCCGGCCGGCGTTGGGCACGTACCGGGTCTCGGCGGTGTCGCCGAGCAGCGCGGCGGCGGCGAGCCGGATCGCGGCGCCGTGGCTCACCAGGACGACCATCCCGCTCGGCCCGTACGCCCGCTCCGTCTGCTCGACGATCCGGGCGACGGCGGGCAGGTACCGGGCGCGCAGGTCCAGCGCCGACTCCCCGCCCGGGAGGGTGCGCGCCAGGTCGCCGCCCCACCAGGCGTCGTACACCTCGTCGAACTCGCGGCGGGCGGGCTTGTCGGAGCGGCCCTCCAGCTCGCCCACGAAGATCTCGTGCACCCCGTCGACCACGGTCACGCCCAGTCCGTGGGCCAGGGCGACCGGCTCCGCCGTCTGCCGCGCGCGGATGGCCCGGGAGGCGTGCACCGCGCGGATCGGCCAGTCCGCGATCAGCTCGGCGACGCCCGCCGCCTGCGCCCGGCCCGTCTCGTTCAGCGGGGCCCCGGGCGGGATGGTGTCCAGCGCCCGCGCGACGTTCGCGTCCGTCTGGCCGTGCCGCAGCAGGACCAGGCGCAGCTCGTCCTGCTCGGGCTCCTCGGGGGTCATGTCCACGCTCCGTTCCGCACTCCCTGCAGCCACTCCTGTGCCGCCCGGTACGCCGCCGCGTCGGCCCCGTGCAGCGGGACCGCGGGCGCCCCGACCCCCTCCACCGGCTCGGGCGCGCCGGCCGCCCGCGGGTAGGAGCCGAGGAAGCGGACGCGGTCGCAACGGCGGTGCAGCGCGGCCAGCGCCTCGCCCATCGCCGGGTCCGCGACGTGCCCGCTGCAGTCGAGGTGGAACCAGTAGTCCGCGTGCCGGTCCTTGATCGGGCGGGACTCGATGCGGGTCAGGTCGATCCCGCGCACGGCCAGCTCGGTGAGCAGCCCGAGCAGCGAGCCGGGCCGGTTCTCCGTGGTCAGGGCCAGGGTCGTGCGGTCGTGCCCGGTGGCGGGCGGCGGCGTGCCGGGCCGGGTGACCAGCACGAAGCGGGTGACCGCGCCGGCGTTGTCGGCGATGTCGTCGGCCAGGACCTCGAGCCCGTGCTGCTGCGCGGCCAGGGGCGACGACACGGCCGCGTCGACCTCGCCGCGCGCGACCTGCGCCGCACCCTCGGACGTGGAGGTGGCCACCCGCACGTCGGCCTCCGGCAGGTGCGCGGCGATCCAGCCGCGGGTCTGCGCGATGCCGTGGCCGTGCGAGGCGACGGACCGGACCCCGGCGAGGGTCGTACCGGCGCGGCCGAGCAGGACGAACCGCACGGGGATGACCGCCTCCCGGACGATCACCAGCGGCGGCTCCTCCACCAGCCCGTCGAGCACGGGCGGGACGGCCCCCTCCACGCTGTTCTCGATCGGCACGCAGCCGGCGTCGACGGTGCCGTCGCGCACGGCGCGGAGGACGGCGGGGTTACCCGGCAGCGGCACCAGCTCCGCGTCCTCGGACTCCGGCAGCGTGCGCAGCGCCTGCTCGGTGAAGGTGGCGTGCGGGCCGAGGAAACCGATGCGGGATCGGGGACGGGGCACGATCGACCAGCCTAGTCGGGCCGCCGGCGGCCGCCGCGCTGCCCCGTCCCGAGCAACGGAGGGGGCCGGAGGACCGAACTTCGCGCTCCGGGCGAACCGTCGGGCCCTCACACGCGTAGGCCAGGACAGGGAGTCGCGATCCGAGGTGGCCGGGGGGTCTTCGGCGCGCGGACGCCCCGGGGGTCGCCGGACCCCGCGCCCGGGGTCCGGCGGCTCGCCGACGTGCCTACAGCAGGCCGAGGGTGGCGAACTCGCTGATCGACATCGGGTCGGGGTCGATCCCGCAGCAGGTGAACAGCCCCCGCACGGTGTCGACCGTGCGCCCGGACAGCGCCTCGGCCTCGCCGACGAGCGCCTGCCCGTCCGTCTCGCGGAGGGCGTCGCCCACGGTGCCCTCGCCGCCGGTACCCAGTTCGCGGGCGACGGCGATCAGCAGGTTGAGCACGCCGTGGCGGCCCTTGCCGGTCTCGTTCTCCGGCGTCGGCCGGACGGCCTCGCGCAGCCCGATGGCGGTGAACCCGCGCCCGGCCCCCACGGTGACCTGCAGGAACCGCTCGACCTCGGCGACCGACGGCACGTCCGACGGGCGGGGCCCGCCGCAGCGCAGCTTCGGGGTGCAGCCGTGCTCGGCGACCCGCTGCACGGCGTCGAGCCAGGCGTCGATCTCCTCGGCGGTGCCGCCGAGCGGGCGCCGCGGCTCGACCACGGGCGTGACCTCGTCCGGCACGAACTCGGACACGCGCTCCAGCCAGACGGCGTCGACGTCCGGCGGCGCGGCGGTCTCGACCGTGCGCGGCGTGAGCAGGCTCGACCGGGAGAAGACGGTGGAGAGCGCCTTCGGCACCGCGCCGAGCCCCGTGTCGACGACCAGCGAGAGGTCGACGGGCCGCGACGGCGCCGAGCGGGCCAGCTCGGTGACCAGGGCGGGCAGGCGCGAGACGGGGCAGACCAGGTGGCCGATCATGCCCCCGTAGGCCCCGTCGCGGGCCGACAGGTAGCGGGCCACCACGGCGTCGATGCTCGGGGCGACCATCCGCGGCTGGACGAGGCTCGCGTCGTCGACCAGGCCGGCGAGCAGGGGACGGATCGGCCACGGGTCGGCGGAGGATCCCGAGGGCACGGTCGTCACGGGTACGCACGCTAACCCGCCGTTCACACGGGCCCGACAAGGGGTCGCCGGTCGGCCCTGGACAGCGTCGTCGTCCGGGAGCTAACTTAGCCTCACCTAACTCGGAGGTGAGCTACGTGGGACAGACCCGGCTCCGGCGTCCGCCGGCACCCGCGGACGCCGAACGCGCCCGGAGCGTCGCGGCGCGCGGCGGGGAGGCGGCACTGGTCGGGACGGGCGGACCGGAGCCCGTCGTGCCGCTGGTGCACCACGTCCACGCCGACGGCTCGGCCGTCGTGCTGCTGCCCGACGAGTCGCCGGTCCTCGAGGCGATCCGCACGTCGGACCGGGCCGAGATCCCGGTGATGCTCGAGCTGACCGACCGCGCGCCCGTCGAGCTGCGCGAGCCGGTCCGCGCACTGCTGTGGATCAGCGGCTGGCTCCGGATCCCCGACGCGACGTCGGCCCGCCGGGCCGCCATGCAGGTCGCCGACGTGGCGCCGCACCCGCGCCTGCTCGACCTCGGCCACGGTGCCACGCTCGTGAAGCTCACCCCGAGCTCGGCCGTGCTGGCCGACGCCGAGGGCACGGCCGCGCTCGCGCCCGTCGACCTGGCCGCCGCGCGTCCGGACCCGTTCTGCCGGATGGAGAACCACTGGCTGTCGCACCTCGAGGAGGCGCACCCCGAGGTCTTCGACGCGCTCGCACGGCATTTGCCGGCGCCGCTGCGCTGCACGACGGGTGCGCGTGTGCGGCCGCTCGGGGTGGACCGCTGCGGGCTGCGGCTGCGGGTGGAGACGCCGGAGGGCGACCACGACGTACGGCTCGCCTGGCCGCAGGAGGCCACGACGGCCGAGGAGCTGCGTGTGCAGCTCGGGCTGCTGGTCGGCTGCCCCTTCCGCCAGGTCGGCGGCGGCGCGCACGACCGGGTCGACGAGGCCGTCGACGAGGCCTGAGCTACGCCTCCTGCTGCAGGGTGCGCTCCCGCTCCTGCACGCGCTGCGTGACCTTGCGCTCGGCGATGAACGAGCAGATCGGGATCGTGCCCGCGAGCAGCACCAGCAGCGCGAACAGCGGGGTGAACCGCGCGCGCTCGGCCAGCACCAGCGTGGCCACGATGTAGGCCATGTAGAGGAAGCCGTGCAGCATGCCGATGATCGCCGTGGGCCGCGGGTCGCCGGCGAAGTACTTCATCGGCATGGCGTAGAACACGAGCAGCAGCAGCCCCACGCCCGTGACGTAGGCGAACACGCGGTACAGCGGCAGCCGCCACCCGACGGGGCGCTGGGCGGTGGACGTCCTGGGGCTGGTCACGACTCGACTCTAACCGCGGCGGCTCACCGCTCGTCCGCGGTCTCCCGGTCCCGGCCCGCGCTGTGAGCGGCGTCGCGGGCGGCCAGGCCGGCGAGCATCCGGTTGTACTCGGCCAGCCCGGGCGCCTCCGCGTCCGTGACGGGAGCCGGGGCGGCGAGGGGGCTGCGGGTGAAGGGGCTGGCGTCCCACGGCGCCGGGGCGTCGTCGGCGCTCGACCCGGCCCGGACGTCGGCGCGGGTCTCCGCGGTGGTGTCCGCGCCGGCCTCCGCACCGATGGGCTCGGGCGGCGCGGGGACGGTCTCGGGCTCTGCAGGCGCGGGGCCCTCCGCCGCGGTCTCCCGGTGCTCCAGCAGCTCCAGCCGCAGGAAGCGCCACCACATGTAGGCGAAGAACACGGCGAAGATGGGCCACTGGATGCCGTAGCCGACGTTCAGCGCCGAGCCCAGCGCCGACCCCGCGCGGTCCCACTGCCAGATCGCCGCGAGCACGCACCCGGCCACCGCGAGGATCGCCAGCACGTGCCAGAGGATCCAGCGGGGGGACAGGACCACGCGCCACACACCGACCACGATACGCGGTCCGCCGCAGGCCCCGGCCGCCCTCGCCGCCCCCGGTGATCACCGGCCGGGACCGATACGTGACCGCTCTGGCGGTGTCCGGTCCCGAACGGCGATCACGGGCTGGGTCTCTGTGGGAGCGCTGTCGGCGGCGATCCGAGTGACGGGTGCCGACTCTCGGGCGCGTGATCGTCACTCGGGACCGCCGGGCGCCGGATGTGGCGCGGAGATGCCCCGGCCGGTGATCATGGGCGAGCGGGCTGGTGACACCCGCCCCGTTCGGGCTGCGACCACGGGGTCCGGTACCTGCTGCGGCAGTGGGCGGTAGTTTCGGGTCGTGGTGGCAGGTCGGGTCGGGCGGTGGCTCGCGGCCCCGCCGTCCGGGATCGCGGAGGTCACCGATCCGCGGGCGCGCCGGCTGATCGGGCTGGAGATCGCCGTGGTGCTCACGGTGACGCTCGGGCTCTCCGCGCTGCGCAGCACCCTGGCCCTGATCGACGCGCTCCTCGCCCCCACTCCCCTGGCCGACCAGCAGGTCGCGCTCAACGCCCCCGCGGCGCAGGCGGACCTGGTCGACCTCGCGCTGCAGCTGGTCCGGGTGCTGCAGCTCGTCGGCTGGGGCGCCCTGGCGGCGTACCTGCTGCTGCGGGCCGGGATCCCGCTGGCGCGGATCGGGCTCGACCGGACGCGCCCCGGGAAGGACGCGCTGGGCGCCGTGGGGCTGGCCGCGCTGATCGGCATCCCCGGCCTCGGGCTCTACCTGCTGGCCCGGGCCCTCGGCGTGAGCCTCGACGTCGCCCCCAGCACGCTCGACGACGTCTGGTGGCGCACCCCCGTCCTCGTCCTCGCGGCCGCGGCGAACGCGTGGGCCGAGGAGATCGTGATGATCGGGTACCTGCTGACCCGGCTGCGCCAGCTCGGCTGGTCGGCCGACCGCTCGGTGCTCGCGGCCGCGGTGCTGCGCGGGGCGTACCACCTGTACCAGGGGCTGGGCGGATTCGTCGGGAACCTGGTGATGGGGCTGGTGTTCGGGCGGGTGTGGCAGCGGACCGGGCGGCTGTGGCCGCTGGTGGGGGCGCATGCGCTGATCGACGTCGTGGCCTTCGTGGGGTACGCCCTGCTGCCCGCGAGCATTCGTCCGTAGGTCGCTGAGGTTACCCTTCCCGGGTGTCCGACTCGAAGTTCCTCGCCCTGCTCAAGGACCAGATCCGCAGCGAGTTCACGGCCTCGCAGCAGTACACGGCCGTCGCGGTGTGGCTCGACGGGGAGGACCTCCCCCAGCTGGCCGCGCACTTCTACGCCCAGGCGCTCGAGGAGCGCAACCACGCGATGAGCATGGTCCAGTACATCCTGGACACCCACGAGCGCGTGCAGATCCCGGGGATCGACGAGGTCCGGAACGACTTCGCGACGGTCGAGGACGTCGTCTCGCTGGCGCTCGAGCAGGAGAAGCGGGTCACCGAGCAGATCACCACGCTGGCCCGCACCGCCCGCGACGAGGGCGACTACCTCGGCGAGCAGTTCATGCAGTGGTTCCTCAAGGAGCAGGTCGAGGAGGTCGCCTCGATGTCGACGCTGCTCACCGTCGTGCGCCGGGCCGGCGACAACCTCTTCCACATCGAGGACTTCGTGGCCCGCGAACTCACGAAGGGCGAGGCACCGGACCCGTCCGCCCCGCCCGTCGCGGGCGGCCGCGTCTGAGGCGGCCACCCGGCCGGGTCAGCGCAGGGTGATCTGCTTGCCCGCGAGCGCGTCCCGGGCGCTGCGCTCGGCCGGGGTCAGCTCGTCCGTGGCGGCCAGGGCCTGGGACAGCCGCTTCGCGAAGGCCACCGCCGGGGCCGCCCACTCCTTGGCGTGCATCTCCCGGTCGACGTCCCACACGGGCACGAGCAGGCCGTGGGCGCGGAAGGCGCCGGCATAGCGGCTGCCCTCGCCGAGGTCGAGCTCGCCGGCCGCCTGCAGCCGGGCCAGCGCCGGCATCAGGGCGTCCTCGGCCTCCGGGCGCACCCAGCGCACGTGCGCCTTCGTGCCCGTGTCGACCCAGTACGCGGCCCGGACGCCCTCGCCGCCGAGCGCCTCGGTCGGCATGATCACTGAGTTGGCCCGCTCGATGGTCGCGGCGATCTCGGCGCCGGGCTGCTCGCCGTCGGCGGGCAGCCACCAGCCGAAGTCCTGGTGCAGCTCGAGGTCGAGCTCGGCGTCGGCGACCAGCAGGTCCTGGAGCCGGACGACCTCGCCCTCGCCCACCCCGGGCCCGACGACGGGCAGCGCGGACCCCGGCTCGGCCGACTCGGCCCAGCGCAGCGCCTTGGCGAGGTCGGCGGACAGGTCGCCCGAGCGGGTCTGCACCTGCATACCCAGCAGGATCTCGCCGTCCGGGCGGACGAGCGCCGCGGAGGCGCCCGGCAGCACCGTGGCCAGCCGGACGGCGCGCTCGCCGGTCTCGCGCAGCGGGAGCGGGGCGACGGCCGACGGCAGGAACTCGCGCATCGCGACGAGGTCCGGCTCGGCGGCGAGCCCCTCGAAGGGCCGGGTGACGATCACGTCGTCGCCGGCGCCGTGGCACGCCTTGTACCGCTTGCCCGAGCCGCAGGGGCAGGGGCGGCGCGGGTTCTCGCCGGTCGCGGCGGTGGACTTGTCGCGGTTCTTCTTGGCCATCAGGGCGCCACCGTAGCGCCGGGCGCCGTCTCGTCCGCCGCCGGTCCCGGCGGCCGCACGGCGACGAGCGTCTCGCGCCGGACCGGGCGGGCCGGCTCCAGCAGCGCCGTGAGGTAGCGCAGCACCCGCACCGTGACCAGCGCGGTCGCCGCGGCGAGCAGGTCGAGCACCGCGTGCAGCAGGACGCCGTCGGCCATGGCCTGCACCCCGCCGCGGAAGGACCACAGGAACACCACGACGCCGAGCACCACCCCGGCGCCCCACAGCCCCCACCACACCAGCAGCAGCCGCGACGGCCGCGGGCGCTCGGCGGGCGGACGGTCCAGCCCCGCGTGCTCGATCTCGGCCAGCAGCGAGCCCGGCAGCGACAGGTTGAGCCCGGGCACCACCCACCCGGCGACGACGGCGGCCGCGGGCCGGGCCGACACCGTGCCGGTCCGTTCGGCGGCGGCCTCGCGGGCGCGCAGCGTCCAGAGCACCATCAGCACCCCGCAGCCGACCAGCCCGGCCAGCGACGCCCAGCCGCCGAACGCGACGGCGGCGTCGGAGAACGCGACCAGCCCGGCCGGCAGCGCGTCGGCGCGGCTCAGCACCAGCAGGACGTACCGCAGGATCTCGGCGAGCGCGGCCACGACGGCGACGCCCGCGGTGACCCGCAGCAGCACGTCGAGCGGGTGGGCGACCCGGGCTGCCCGCTCGAGCGCCGGCACGCGCTCGGCCTCGGGCTCGCCACGCCACGGCAGCGGCGGGAAGCCCCAGCGCGGCACCTCCCGGTAGCGGGGCGGGCCGGTGTAGCGGAAGCGGGGGCGGACCGGCGGGCGCGGCTTCCCGCCCGGCGGCGGCTCGGCCACCCACGCCAGCGCGGCGAGGTAGCGGCCGCAGTACGGGCAGAAGGGCCCGGACCCGGGCGGCGCGACCCGCCCGCACCGCGAGCACGCCGGCGGCCGGGCGGGGGCCCCGCCCGTCGGGCGGGCGGACACGTCCGGCATGGGGCTCACCCGATCGCTCAGATGATCTCGGGAGTCCGGTCCGGGTCGGCGACGATCTCGCGGCCGGAGCCGGCCCACGCCTGCATCCCGCCGTCGACGTTCACGGCCGGGTAGCCCTGCTGGGCCAGGTAGGCGACGACGCGGGCCGAGCGGCCGCCGGAGCGGCACACGACGTAGAGCGGCTCGTCGTCGGGAATCTCGGCGAGGCGCTGGGTCAGCTCGGACATGGGCAGGTGCCGGGAGGCGGGGGCCCGGCCGGCAGCCCACTCGTCCGCCTCGCGGACGTCGAGCATGGCGGCGTCGGCCGGCAGGTCCGCGACGGGCACGGACGGAACGCTGGTCATGCCCCCATGATGGCACCCGGCCCCGTCAGCCGGCCGTGAACGCCCGCCCCTCCGATGCACGAACGGCGCTCTCGCTCACCAAAAATTTTTGTGTGAGCCCGGCGTGCCGGGGGAGGGGGGGTCTTGCGGCCTAGGGGGCCCTCGACCACCCC